>CANHAR010000001.1 GCA_947458495.1 Gammaproteobacteria bacterium
CGAGTGTCATCGATGACAGGCATTTGCGCATCGTGGTGGCAGATGATGGTCCTGGTGCAGTCAAAGATCCGGAATCGACAGGAGTTGGGTTAAAAAATATCCGCGACCGGCTTAGGGAGATTTATGGTGCCAATCATCAGCTACTATTCACATCACGTGAACCCAGAGGTTTTCAGGTAGAGGTGGTAATCCCTTATGAAACACGATAACTCAGTTCAAATGATGCGGGTTTTGGTAGTGGATGATGAAGCTCTCGCTCGTAAGGGTTTGATGTTACGGCTGCAGGAACTCGGAAAAACAGAGGTTTTGCGCGAGTGCCAGAATGGCAGAGAGGCTCTGGAAGCCATTGCGGAATTGACACCAGACCTGGTGTTTCTGGACATTCAAATGCCTGGCATGAGCGGTTTTGATGTGGTCGAAAGGCTGCAGCAGGACAATATGCCCCTGGTGATCTTTGTAACAGCTTACGATGCTTATGCAGTGAATGCCTTTGAGGTCCATGCCGTCGATTACTTGTTAAAACCAATCGAGCTGGATCGATTGTCGCTTGCGCTGGATAAAGCTATCGAGCGGATTTCCAGCAAGCGGGACAACTATGATAAACAACGATTGCTGGATATTGTGATCGGACTGACTGGTAAGACAGAGTTAGCGGTGATCGAGTTAATCAGTTCTGGTGAAAGCACGGCCACGTATGGCGAAAAGCTTGCAATCAAAGATGGTGCTTCCACCACGTTTGTTCCTGTGAAAGATATTGATTGGATCGATGCGGCCGGTGATTACATGTGTGTGCACGTCAAGGGTGCTACTCTGATCATGCGCACCACCATGAAAGAACTGGAAGAACAGCTTGATCCTAGGGTATTCCAACGCGTACATCGCTCAACAATTGTGAATTTGGATCGTGTGGAGAAAGTATCCTCACACATCAACGGCGAGTTCCATTTGACCTTAAGTTGCGGGACGTCGTTAAAAATGAGCCGTTCTTACAAAGATAAAGTGAAACACTTTTTTTAGTCATGGCAAGTGCTGAAGCGGCAACGCTGTAGTATCAAGAACTTTGCGCAAAATAAAACTTGAGTGCACATCGGCGACCCCCTCAATCCTTGTCAGGATGTTCAGCAGGAATTCTTGATAAAAGTCCATGTCCGGTACGATCACCTTAAGTTGGTAATCAGCTGACTGACCGGTGATCAGCAGGCATTCTACGACTTGTGGATATTTCTTTATCTCTGCTTCAAAACGTTCAAACCGGTCAGGCGTGTGCCTGTCCATACTGACCTGCACCAATGCGCTGAGTTTTAAACCCAACTGCGATGCGTTCAGGATAATCACCTGGCCTTGTATCAAACCTTCATCCTGCATGCGTTTGACTCGTCGTGCGCAAGGCGTCGCTGACAGGCCAACGCGCTCAGCAAGATCAGTATTGCTGATGCTGCCATCGATCTGCAGTTCACGAAGAATTCGTTTATCGAGTTTATCAAATTCCACAAGATTGCCTATAAGTAGCGTAATGAACTAATAAAATAGCTCAAAGTAGTGATACCGTCTATTAATAAAGGTTTTATTCGAAAAAACAAGGTGGATTCACTCGTGCTGTATGGCTAATCTATGCAGCATCCGGAACAGGCTCTGTTAGCAGATTACCTTTTGCTACGTGCGCCGGGCTTGATGAGTGACTTAAGGCAGATGTCTAACACCGAAATCCTGCTGTTTTGTTCTCCTCCTGAATTCATAAAATTCAGTTTGCCAGCCGGGTAGTGTCTAATCTAATCACGAAAGGAAAGGCAAATGTCAGTGCAGAACCGTTTTGATCATCGAAAGTATGTAGCGTTCCCGCCTGTTGGACTAAAGGATAGAACCTGGCCGGATCAGCTAATCTCAGGTGCGCCACGCTGGTGCAGCGTTGATCTGCGGGATGGCAACCAGGCGCTGATTGAACCGATGTCAGTCAATCAAAAAAAGCAGATGTTTGATTTACTTTTGGAGGTAGGCTTCAAAGAAATCGAGGTGGGTTTTCCTTCAGCATCTCAGCCTGATTTTGACTTCGTGCGTTATCTTGTTGAAGAAAATCGTATTCCTGATGACGTAACCGTGCAGGTGTTGACACAAGCGCGGCCCGAATTGATTGCGCGTACCTATGAGTCCCTGAAAGGTGTTAAGCGCGCCATTGTGCATGTCTACAATTCAACATCGGTTGTACAGCGTCAGAAAGTGTTTAAAACCAGCAAGCAGGGGATTATTGATATTGCTGTCGCTGGTGCCCGTGATGTGAAAGAGATTGCAGACAAGTACCCGGAAACAGACTGGACTTTTCAATACTCACCAGAAAGTTTTACAGGGACTGAAATTGATTATGCGGTTGAAGTTTGCAACGCGGTTATCAATGTGTGGCAACCAACTCCTGAAAAAAAATGCATTATCAATCTGCCTGCAACGGTCGAAATGTCGACACCCAATGTCTTCGCCGATCAGGTTGAATTCTTCTGCCGGCATGTCAACAGACGCGATTCGGTTGTGGTGAGTTTACACACTCATAATGACCGTGGCTGTGCAGTCGCGGCAGCAGAGTTAGCCGTGATGGCTGGCGCAGACCGTGTTGAAGGTACGTTGCTTGGTAACGGAGAGCGCACCGGCAATATGGATATCATTACCATGGCCATGAATTTATACAGTCAGGGCATAGACCCGATGCTCGACTTCAGCGATATGGACAAAATCTGTTCAGTTAGCAAAGCATGCACACAGATTGATGTTCATCCCCGACAACCGTATGCAGGAGATCTTGTTTTTACTGCATTTTCGGGCAGTCATCAGGATGCTATCAAAAAATGTCTCGATCTTTATGAGGAAGGTTCGACTTGGGAAATCGCTTACTTGCCGATTGATCCCCGCGACCTCGGCCGTACTTATCAGGATGTGATCAGAGTCAACAGTCAATCGGGTAAAGGCGGTGTGGCTTATGTCCTGCAAAGCAAATTCGGTTTTAATTTGCCGCGTTGGTTACAGATCGAGTTCAGCCGGGTTGTGCAAAAAGAAGCTGAAGTCACCGGTCAGGAGATCTCACCCGATAAAATCTGGTCATTGTTCCAGTCCACATTTCTGGCAGCACAGCAATCTGTAAAACTTGAAACGTTTACCTTTGAAAAATCAGGCGAAGGAGAGCGCTTTAAAGCGACGCTCGATTGTTTCGGGCAAAAGCTTGCTATAAACGGTCAGGGAGATGGCGTTATGGACGCTTTTGTTGAAGCAATCAAAAAAGCGACTCATATAGAATTTGAGATTATGGAGTACGGTGAACATGCCTTAAGTCAGGGCGCTGACGCGGATGCTGTGACTTATATCCAACTGAAAAGCGGGATGCAGCGCTATACCGGCGTCGCAATCAGCCGCGACATTGTTTCCTCATCCCTCAACGCATTGCTTCGCGCCGCCGCGCAACTCATCCACGAAGCCCAACAAAAGACCGCCTGATTCTGACCATAGGTTGAACAATAGCAGGCCTTGCCGTCCCCAGCGGGAAGTGAGCGAGGCACAATCAGGCGCGAAGCGCCGTGCCGAGGAACTTCCCGCTGGGGACGGCAAGGCCGTGAGTCTTGATGTCGAGGCACAATCAGGCGCGAAGCGCCGTGCTGAGGAACTTCCCGCTGGGGACGGCTCCGGCGGGCATTCCATTCGGTAAACTAAAAGGGCAAACTCACCCAAACTATTCTTGTGTCTGTATCGACAAACCCCTCGAGAATCATGGACCAATCCGACAATCAGTTGATTGCTGCCGCGCTTGCCGGGTCATTACCCGCCTGGGATGCTTTGGTGCGTCGTCATGAAAGGCGTGTGTATAACCTCGGTTTGCGACTGCTGAATAATCCCGATGATGCATTTGACCTTGTTCAGGATGTGTTTTTAGGTGTCTACCGCAATTTATACAGATTTCGGGGAGAGTCACAGTTTAGTACCTGGTTGTTTCGAATTGTTCACAACAAAGCAGTGGACTTGATTAGACGAAGACAGTCTGGGCCAGAGATTGAAGACTGGTTTGAAGAGGGAACGCCCGAACCTGCAAACGATTTACCGGGCCCCCTGGATTCATATCTGGAAACTGAAATGAACCAGCGAATCAGTCAGTTTATGTCGAGACTGCCTCCTGCCCAACGTTTGATTGTGGAGTTAAAAGTGTTTCAGGCACTGACATTTGAAGAGATTGCACCCTTGCAGGATATCCCGGTGAATACCGCTAAAACCCGGTTTTACACAGCCCTTAAAAATTTGAAAACCATGATCGAGGCACAAACATGAGCTGCCCACATACACCTGAAATAATTGCTGATCACTGTGATGCTGATATTCCTCCTGAAGTTCTTAAGCGGCATCGTGTGCATTTGGATACTTGCAAGGTTTGTCAGCAGGAGTTGATATCTCTGCGCGGTGTGCCAGGAGAATTGTTGCGCTGGCAGTCTATTCCTTTGCCGGACTGGGATCGCTCTGGCATGGTCAAATCAACAAGCAGAAGAAAGACATTTGCCAGCCGCTCTTACCAGTGGCCAACGATCCGGCAGTGGCTGCCATTGGTGGCCAGTCTGTTACTGGCAGTTGCGGTGGTGACTCAGACCAGATTATCAGTAGGGCCGCAGGGGTGGTCCGTTAGTTTTGGTGTTCCGTCAGGTGGCTTGAGCGCAGAGCAACTGGATGAATATCTGACTGCGCACGCCAACACCCTCCAGACTGAGACACGGCAATGGGTAGAAGCGGCGTTACAAACGCACGGCCAAATTACAGCGGACAGTATCTATCAGTGGATGACCTATATTGAACAGCAACGCGCTCTGGATGTGCAGCGTATGGATGCGGGATTCGATCAGCTGATGAATCGTGATTTTCAAACAGTGGACACTGTCAGGCAGCTTGCCAGTTACGTCATGTATCAGGAGGCGCCATGAGCTACTCCTGTCGACCATGGCTTTTGCTGTCGGGTTTTTTAACGGCGGCGTTTGTCGCGTCCGTCAATGCGCAGACTGTTGATGATGAGATGCAAGTCATGCGGCAGAATATCAATCTACTGAGTTCAACGCTGGCAGATGGATTAGGTTTGAATGAGCGCCGGGGTGTTTTCAGTCCAAGGGCCGGCGATATCAGAGGGCGGTACCTGCAAGGATTTGGCGTGATGCTTGAGGTGAGCAGTAACTGGCAACCCTCTGAATTTAAGATTATGGATTCTTTTGGTGGCTCTCTCGAGCAGCTCAGTAGTCAGTTGGACGGTCTGATCCTGCAAGGAGTTGTTCAACGCCCGGATTTTGAAGCCATGCGCGATCAATTGGCGTTATCCATGCGTACGGATGAGGTGGCAGTCTATTATCGTGAAATGATGCAACAGATTTCTTCGATACAAGAAATACCAGCGATTGAGCGTGGTCTTGCACTGGCTGTGAGCTCAGTCCAGACATTGCAATCAATGGGGCAGATAGATGACAGCACAAGGATTGCGATTAGCAATGAGGTTCAGAGTATCCGGTTGGACCTCGATCAGCAGTTGCAGGCATTGAGTGAGCTCAGAGAGCAGATTCGATATCAGGCGGTGTCTTTTGAAACGTTACCGGATCAGACGACTCAGGAGCGTTGGCTCACCTTGAGAGAAGAGTTGAGTCGTAGCTTGCAAGCATTGCAATCCAGAATGAATGAGCAGTCCGCCCTGTTACAAAATGAACGCGAAAAAGCAGAGCAAATAAACCGTGAACAGGCGCAGCGCGCACTAGAAATTTTTCAGGGCAGGCTCTTCGAATTGCTGTGTGACTATAGCGCTGGTTTACGAGGTTTACCGGCAGATGAGTCCGTCAACGTGGTTCTGCTGGGGGCGGGAGATGCCATGGCGGATGCATCAAGACGCGATATTGTGTTCAACATCGACAGAGAATCGCTGCTTTTATGTCAACAAGGCAGGTTAACTCCACAACAGTTACAGGTGGGTGCCATGCGTTATCAGTATTAGTCTTGTTTCGCATAGACTAACAATAGGAATTGATTCTTGGTTTTAGTGTGATGTTAAAGACAAAAGTCACGCTGTCATGGCTGCGTTTTATCTTATAGACTAATGGCTTGTCGCAGATTTTGATTGATTCCTTTTTTGAATCAGATGGCGGCGATTGAAACTGCGATGATAATAATAAGTCTGGTGCTGAACACTCAGATTCAGATGCAGCAAGGAGATAAAGATGGATTGCCCTAAATGTAATGCAAAAATGAATGAACGATCAGTTGAAGTACTGCATGGTACAGTGGTGATCGATCAATGTTCAGGTTGCCAGGGGCTTTGGTTTGACAATGGCGAAGCTGAACAGCTTAAAGATTCTTGGATGTCTGATTTTCTGGATGGCGGTGACCCGCGAATAGGAAAGACTTACAATCGAGTGCGCGATATTCAGTGTCCCCGTTGCCAAAAACCGATGCAAAAAGTGAATGATTCCCATCAGCCACATCTTGAATACGAAGCCTGCGCTGAACACGGCATGTTCATGGATGCAGGTGAATTTACCGATTACAAACACGAAACCTTGATAGATATTTTCAAGGGCCTCGTCGCGTCGTTAAAGCGTCGTCGTTGATACGTTTTCTGATTCGATTACTTGTACACTGCAGCCGCGTTTGCTGGTAGTGCAATGTTCCAGCGCGGGTGATACCAGATGGCTCGCTCTGCGCAACCGGCCGGAAGCTGCCTTATCCGACCTAGATCCATCCAGCTGTTGGAAGGTGTGTGGAAATCCGAACCTACTGACGCCCAGAGTCCCGCCTGTAATGTTTGTTGAGCCAGTGCTGACATTTTTTCCGGGTGCAGATTTGAGTAACTGACTTCAACAGCATCACCGCCAGCTTCTGCAAAAATTGCCATCAGTCTTTTTAGTTTTGCTCTGTTAAAGTCATATCGGTCCGGGTGTGCCAACACAGAGAGGCCGCCGGCCTGCCTCACAATACTTGTTGCGTGTTGCAGGTCGCACCACGGAATAGTGGCTTGAAATTTGCCACCTTTGCCAAGGTATTTACTAAAAGCCAGTTGTTTAGAGCCAACGTATCCGGCATCAACCAAGAAGGAAGCAATATGGCTTCTGCCAACAGATTCACATGGCAATTGCTCGAGATAATCGTGTAGTCCATTAATGCCGGCGCGCTGCATCTGGTCAGCTATATTTTCTGCACGTATCTTTCGTAGGCACTGCTGATGCCGCAGAAGTGTTTTTAGACCCGTATTATCGATATCCAACAACAAACCGACCACATGTACTTCACGGCCATCCCAGTTGGTAGAAATTTCAACTCCCGTAATGAGTTGCAGATTTATGTTGCTGAAGTATTTCAGTTGGTGATGAGCACCAATGGTGTCATGATCGGTGATAGCAAGTTGTCTGATCCCCAGCGCAAGTGCCCGTGCACAGAGCGCTTCCGGAGCAAGATCTCCATCGGACAACCACGTATGTGAGTGCAAATCAATCATGGAGCGCAGCCTACGTCAGCGACCAAGCCTTGTAAATCAGCAATGCTTCACGAGCAGAGGAATAGTTGATTAAATTACTGTGGTATTTCATAATCCCACACAAATTCTGAGGGTATGACCAATGAGACTCACGACCAAAGGCCGCTACGCAGTAACTGCGATGCTTGATCTGGCAATACATGCGGATCGGGAACCTGTGACTCTTTCTGATATTTCTGTTCGCCAGGATATTTCCTTGTCTTACCTGGAACAATTGTTTGCACGTTTGCGGCGTAGTGAACTCGTTCAGAGCGTCAGAGGGCCGGGCGGTGGTTACCGTCTGGGTAAGACAACAAGTCAGATTGCGATTGTTGATATCATTGATGCGGTAGATGAATCAGTTGATGCTACCAAGTGCAACGGACTTGGCAATTGTCAACAAGGTGAAACGTGTCTGACCCACTATTTGTGGGAAGACCTGAGTCAGCAGATTCATGATTTTCTGCGCGGCATCAGCCTTGCTGATCTGATGGCTCGACAGGATGTTCGCAGGATTTCCAGTTATCAGGACGAGCGGCGTGAGCTTATTGTCAAGGATCTGCGCCTGTTATCCTGACTGTTGGGGGGAAGTAGAAAGTATGCAGTTGCCTGTTTATCTTGATTACGCCGCTACCACTCCGGTCGATCCGCTGGTGGCCAAGCGTATGTCCGAGTGTCTGTCTTTAGGTGGTGTTTTTGCCAATCCAGCGTCGAGGTCACATATTTATGGGTGGCAGGCGGAACAGGAAGTGGAGACCGCTCGCCGCCATGTTGCTGATCTGTTGAGTTGTGACCCCAGAGAAATCGTTTGGACCTCCGGGGCAACAGAGGCCGACAATCTCGCGATCAAAGGCGCGGCAGAGTTTTATAGCAATCGTGGGCGTCACATTGTTACCTCATGTATTGAGCACAAAGCGGTACTGGACAGTTGTCGGCACTTGGAGTCCCGTGGGTTTGACGTGAGTTATCTGCGACCTGATGCTGATGGTTTGATTAGTGCTGAGCAGCTCAATCGCGCAATTCGAAGCGATACTATTCTTGTGTCCTTGATGCATGTAAACAATGAAATTGGATCCGCGCACGATCTACACTCTCTGGGTGCGGTAACTCGTGACCGAGGAGTTCTGTTTCATGTCGATGCGGCTCAGAGTGTTGGCAAACTTCCGATTGACTTGTCTGCAACAAACATTGATCTCATGTCCCTGTCGGCGCATAAAGTTTATGGCCCAAAGGGGGTGGGAGCCCTGTTTGTCCGTCGTGAGCCCAGAGTTGATCTGGTTGCTCAAATGCATGGTGGTGGGCACGAACGAGGAATGCGCTCTGGAACATTGCCTACGCATCAATTGGTTGGAATGGGTGAAGCGTTCCGATTGGTCGGTGAACTGATCGGTGAAGAGACCGCGCGATTGACCGAGTTACGCAGCCTTTTCCTCGATAGTCTTGCGGCACTGCCGGGTTGGCAGTTGCATGGACATAAAACGCAGTGCGTACCAGGTATCATGAATGTGGGATTCTCAGGAGTTGATGGGGAGTCACTTCTGATGTCTTTACGGCAGTTGGCAGTGTCCTCGGGTTCCGCATGTATGTCTGCAACACTGGAGCCATCGTATGTACTTCGCGGTATTGGTGTATCCGATGAGTTCGCGCAAAGCGCACTCAGAGTATCGATAGGTCGTTTTACAACCCGTGCTGACATCGAAACAGCTGTCATTGCTATCATCAACAACGTAAGGCAACTCCGCAAGTTAACTGCCGTGTTCTGATAAACCATTAGAAAATACTGCACTGGCGGATCGTTACAGTGCGTTGCTGTAGAATTACTTGATCATAAGTCAGTATAATGCGCGCCTTTTAAGACCAGTAACAGGCTTTGGAGCTTAATGATGGCTATTGAACGTACCTTATCAATTATCAAACCGGACGCAGTCGGAAAAAATGTGATCGGTGAAATCTACTCAAGATTTGAAAAAGCTGGTCTGCGCATTGTCGCAGCCAAAATGCAGCAACTGACAGATGAAACCGCAGGTGGTTTTTATGCTGAGCATAAAGAGCGTGGCTTTTTTAAGGATCTGATTTCTTTTATGACCTCTGGTCCAGTAATTGTTCAGGTGTTGGAAGGGGAAAATGCTGTAGCTCTGCATCGAGACCTGATGGGTGCTACCAATCCGAAAGACGCAGCTCCTGGCACAATCCGGGCTGACTTCGCGGTATCTATCGATGCAAATGCAGTTCATGGCTCAGACTCTGCAACATCTGCAGCACGTGAAATTGCTTATTTCTTCAAAAATGATGACATCTGCGCTCGCAGCTAGATTTTGGTTGCTTGAGCTGGGAGTCCGGTGATGAGCCAGACGGCTGTGAAAACAAACCTGCTGGGAATGAGCCTGCCGATGCTGCAGGCTTATTTTGAAGCAATGGGTGAAAAGCCGTTTCGCGCTGTGCAAGTGATGAAATGGATGCATCAGCGGGGTGTGACGGATTTCTCTGCGATGACGGATATCAGTCACAGCCTACAGCAGAAGCTGCTTGTCGAGGCTGAGGTTAGACCACCCATCATCGTAGAGGAGTTTCTGGCTGCTGATGGGTGTTATAAGTGGATCGTAGAAGTCGCCAGCGGTAGTCGGGTAGAAACGGTTTTTATACCAGAAGACGATCGTGGAACCTTGTGTATCTCCTCTCAGGCTGGTTGTACGCTGGATTGCAGTTTTTGTGCAACCGGCAAGCAGGGCTTTAACAGTAATCTGACAGCTGCTGAAATTATCGGGCAGTTGTGGTGGGCTAACCATCGTTTGGGTGGCTTTGCGCCGGCCCGACCCCATGCAGGGAAAACCATACGCTCCGTGAGTAATGTTGTGATGATGGGTATGGGGGAACCGCTACTGAATTTTGATAATGTGATGGCATCATTGAGTCTGATGATGGACGACAATGCTTATGGTTTGTCGAAACGGCGTGTCACCATCAGCACAGCAGGTGTGGTGCCTGCGATTGATAAATTACGGTTACATACGGATGCGTCACTTGCAGTGTCTTTGCACGCGCCTAACGATGAATTACGTAACCAGATTGTACCGATAAACCGCAAGTATCCGATTAAGGAACTTCTTCGTAGCGTTGCTGACTATATAGATAGTCTGCCTGACAAGCGGGTTCCAGTAATCGAATACACCCTGATCTCTGGTGTTAATGATCAAAAGCAGCATGCTCAGGAATTAGCGGCGCTGTTACGTGATTTTCCGTGCAAGATCAATCTTATTCCCTTCAATCCATTTTCGCAGTCTGATTACCGCAGGCCAAGCAATAATGCGATCAGCAATTTTCGACAAATTTTACAGGAGGCTCGCTTTACCGTCACAGTGAGGACTACCCGGGGAGACGATATCGGAGCTGCTTGTGGACAGTTGGTCGGGGAGGTAGTTGATCAGACACGCCGCAGCGAACGTTATCGTCGAGCGTCAACTGAGGCCGGAAACCCAGAAAAGGGCAATTTTCGTGTTTTTACCAGTGCCGATAATCTGGCAGTTTCCGTTGATTCGGCTCGCCGCGTTTGATTGGGTGCATCAGGCAGCCTTTTTGAAAGTAAATATGAACACTTCAGATAAACAGGCAGTTGATTTAGATCCGGCAGAAGTGCTGGCAGAGCCCCCATCAGGTGGTGGCCGACGCTCGCCGGGTGCAATGCTGTACGCAAAACGTGAAACACTTGAGCTTAGTATTCAACAGGTTGCTGACCAACTGAACCTGACTATGCATTTTGTGCGGGCGTTAGAGGCTGACTGCTACGACAAACTTCCTGGCGAGGTGTTTGTTCGCGGGTACATCCGGGCGTACAGCAATTTGTTACGGCTTGATCCAGTCCAGGTGTTGGCGATTTTTGATGAGTTTACCTCCCAGAAAATCGCCCGCAAGGAAGAGGCGATAAAACGCAGGGATCGTCGCAGACAGGACAAGAATCGTCCCTGGATTGTGTTTTCTGGTTTTGCATTGGTAGCAGTAGCCGTTGGTCTGTGGTACTTGAATCCAGCTGCGCCAGTTACGGTCACCCCAATCGCATCTGACACGACAGGCGGAGCTGATTTAACAGTGCTGAGTTCGGTGCTGCGGCAGACGCCCGTGACAACAGACGCTCAAAGGATTGAACCGGCCGTTATGGCAGCCACGATGCCGGCCACTGTTGCAGTACAAGAATTTTCGTCTGCGCAGCCGACAGCGTCTGTAGCAGAGCAATTAACGGCTGCATTAGAGCCTGAGGCTACAATAGCAGAGACACTGGCGGTTACTTCAGCGCCATTAGAGCCAGCAAATGTGGCTGTTGTTTCACCTGGTTCAGGCACCGATGCGCAGATGGCTGAAGTCGGACGTCTCACTGCTGTGGAAGCGAGTGCTGAAGATCTGTTGTCTGGGCAGACCGAGACACACCAGTGGTCAGGGTCAGATGAGCTTACCCTCAAATTCAGCGCCGATTGCTGGGTCGAAGTCGAGCATCTTGGTGGTGAAGAGAGTTACAAAAATCAAATCAGAGCAGGTAATACCTTGGTTATCCGAGGCACCGCTCCTTTTTCAGTTCTGTTAGGCAATGCTCGCGATGTTGCGCTGACATTTAATGGTCGCAGCATAGATATAACCAGCAATGTCCGGGCAGACAACACCGCAAGACTCAGTATTGGTATGTAGATAAAATGATGAGCGCTTCTCCGATTATTCGTCGTCAAAGCCGCCGTATCATGGTGGGGAATGTCCCCGTTGGTGGCGGCGCCCCGATTTCAGTACAAAGTATGACCAACACTGAGACGTGTGATGTTGCCGCGACGGTTGCGCAGATCAAGCGCCTTGAGGCCGTTGGTGCGGACATTGTCAGAGTATCAGTACCATCGATGGAGGCAGCGGATGCGTTCAGACTGATTCGACAGCAGGTAACGGTTCCCCTGGTTGCCGATATCCATTTTGATTATCTGATCGCGCTAAAAGTGGCTGAATATGGCGTAGATTGTCTGCGCATAAATCCAGGCAATATTGGCAGTGAAAAACGTATCAGAGCCGTGATTGACGCAGCAAAAGATAAAGGTATTCCTCTGCGTATTGGGGTAAATGCTGGTTCATTGGGCAAGACGCTGTTGCGCAAGTATAAAGAACCTTCCGCAGAAGCGATGGTTGAATCAGCGCTCACGCAAATCAGTATTCTGGACAAGCTTAATTTTCAGAACTTTAAAGTAAGCCTGAAAGCTTCAGAAATATTTATGACAATAAAAGCCTACCGTGCTTTGGCAACACAAATTGATCAGCCACTGCATCTTGGTATCACAGAAGCCGGTGGATTGCGATCTGGCACCGTTAAATCGGCAATCGGTCTTGGCGCTCTGTTAATGGATGGTATTGGCGATACGATCCGGATTTCACTAGCCGCCGATCCCGTTGAAGAAATCAAGGTAGGCTTTGATATCCTCAAAAGTCTGGGATTGCGGAGCAAAGGGGTGAATTTGGTTGCCTGCCCAAGTTGTTCACGCCAGAACTTTGATGTCATTAGTGTGGTTAACGCTCTTGAGGCACGGCTAGAGGATGTTATTACTCCAGTAGATGTTGCAGTGATTGGATGTATTGTGAATGGGCCCGGTGAGGCGAAAGTTGCTGAAATTGGGCTGACAGGTGCCTCCCCACACAATCTTGCGTACATTGATGGAAAGCCTCATCACAAAATAGATAATGAAAGACTTGTAGATGAGCTGGAATCCATGGTCCGAGCCAGAGTGGCAGCAAAACTGAAGGCTGAGGCTGCAATTGCGCCTGGTGGGATCATCGCCAGAGGCTGATCAGACCAAGCAGCAGAGCGTCAACTCTTTCAGACAGTACCAAAATGGGGCCAGAATTTATGAACAAGATCCAGTCTGTGCGGGGCATGAACGACATATTGCCTGGCGAATCCCCGGTTTGGCAGTACCTTGAGCGCGTCATCAGCGACGTTGTGCACAGCTACGGCTATCGTGAGATCCGCTTTCCGATTCTCGAGCAGACGCAGTTGTTTAAACGTTCGATTGGCGAAGTTACTGATATCGTTGAAAAGGAAATGTACAGTTTCCTGGATCGAAACGGTGATGATTTAAGTCTTCGACCGGAAGGTACGGCTTGTTGTGTACGAGCAGCCGAACAACATGGCCTGTTGTATAACCAGCAACAACGTCTATGGTATCGCGGTCCTATGTTTCGGCATGAGCGCCCCCAAAAAGGTCGTTATCGCCAGTTCCACCAGGTTGGTGTAGAAAGTTTTGGGATGGTTGGCCCAGACATCGATGCCGAAATCATTTTAATCTCCATGGCTTTATGGCGCTCACTCGGCCTGATTGACAGTGTGCGCCTGGAAATCAATAACATCGGCACTGCCGACGACAGGAGAGCCTACGGACAAGCCCTGACTGCTTATCTCAAAGAGCATGAAGCTCAACTGGATGAAGATAGTCGACGTCGTTTGCTGAGTAATCCACTACGGGTTCTCGACAGTAAAGTGCCCGAGACACAAGCCTTATTGGAGTATGCCCCGTCTTTGTCTGCGTTTGTAAGTCCAGATACCGCCATACATTATGATCAGTTGAAAGCCTTGCTAACCGCCAATAATGTCTGCTTTACAGAAAACCAGCGTTTGGTTCGGGGCCTGGATTACTACAATAACCTTGTGTTTGAATGGATTACCGACGCGCTTGGTTCGCAGGGTACTGTGTGTGCCGGTGGGCGTTATGACGCGTTGGTGGCTCAGTTGGGTGGGCGCGGCACACCGGCAGTTGGTCTCGCATTCGGCATGGAGCGACTAGTGTTGTTGTTGCAGGAGACCGGCAAAATTCCTGATTCGGTGAGTCAGGTATTGGATGTTTACGTTATGTACTCAGAAGATTCGGAGCAGGACACAGCCATCATTCTGGCTGAGGGACTTCGAAGGCAGGTTCCGGGCCTGCGTGTGCAGTGCCATAGCGGTGGGGGGAAGTTTTCAAACCAGCTCAAAAGAGCGTTTGCCAGCTGTGCATCAGTGGCGGTGATTGTTGATGCGGAAGGCCTCCGATGGAGGAAGTTGTCAGCTGACGCCGTGGCTGAGCCTGTTGAATCGCAGATTTTGGTCGAGCGCCTTAGGGCTTTGATGCTCTGATTGAAAGCAGGCCTTCATGCCCGCGACACTCTTTCTTGACACTTTGATGTTGGTGAGACAGGATGCCTGCTCACTGAAACAACCAGTTTTGTTCAAAGATATTTTCAAAGATATTGATAAAAAGACAGGAGTAATCTGTGGCAATCAGTGCGGAAGAAGAAGAGACACTTGAAGCGTTAAAACGCTGGTGGAATGACAGTGGCAAACAGATTGCCATGGGTATTGCTCTGGTGGTTGTTGTTTATTTTGGTTGGCAATTCTGGATTCGCACTCAGATTAACGAGAGTGCAGAAGCGTCTGCGCTGTATGATCAATTGACGGGTATTGCGGCAATAGCTCCGGACGCGACCTTGGCGGATGCGGATCGTGTAAGGGCCAATGAGCTTGTCCAGCAGATTAGAACTGAATACGACTCAAGTGTTTACGCGCTTTATGCAGCATTGTTTGGGGCAAAACTGTCGGTTGACGTTAATGATCTGGATAGCGCCAAGGAACATCTGGAATGGCTGCTGGCAAACACCCGTTCGGGACTCTTTGGGTCGACAGATCCTACACTCGTAGCGGTCGCCAGTCTCAGACTGGGTCGGATACTGCTCGCTCTGGGGCAGGGTGCACAAGCCCTGACTGTGGTCAGCGGCGCGGAACCGGGTGCGCTGGCGGCTGATTTTGATGAACTGCGCGGTGATATCTACTTGAGTCAGGGGCAGCGCGATGAAGCACTCGCTGCCTATGAGTCTGCTCTTGATACAGGCAATCCCAGCCCGGTATTGCAACTGAAACTGGAAGAACTGCAGAGCGGTCGTTGATAGCGACGCAAAGCGCGGGTTTATGAATATGAGTTATCTGCTGAAACGAATTGGGTTGTTACTGGCACTGTTAGCCCTTGGTGCCTGTAGTATTTTCTCTGACGATGAGTCTGAGCAACCGGCTGAGTTGCAGCGGTTTGACCAGGAGATTGAGCTCAGACAGGTATGGTCTGAGAGTATTGGTGACGGGCAGGGGCGGCATTACAACCGTTTGGCACCGGCAATCGATGGTGAAATGATTTTTGCAGCCGCAGCAGACGGAACAGTCGTAGCGCTGGATAAAATTTCTGGTGATGTACGCTGGCGCCAGCGGACGGGTGAAGAAATTACCGGTGGCGTGGGTGCTGCTGGCGGCATGGTGGTATTTGGTACCCGTGACGCGCAGGTAATCGCTTTGAGCCAGACCGATGGCGAGCGTTTGTGGGCAACTGCGGTCAGCAGCGAAGTGCTCGCGGCGCCTCAAACAGATGGTCGCGTTGTTGCTGCGCAGTCAGTTGATGGTCGTTTGACGGCTTTGAATGCTAGTGATGGTGTGCAGCGCTGGGTTTATGACAGCACTGTGCCCGCCTTGTCTCTTCGTGGGACCAGTAAGCCACTTATCAGTGGCAATACCGTAGTGGCTGGTTTTGCCAGTGGAATTGTTGCTGCTATTGATGCAACCAATGGTCTGTTGATCTGGGAAGAGCGGGTTGCTGTTCCGCAGGGTCGCTATGATATTGATCGTATCATCGATATCGATGGTGATCCGGTATTGTCTGGGCAGACTGTGTTCATTTCAAGTTTCCAGGGCAACCTGCTTGGGCTTGATCTGGCAAGTGGTCGTATCGTTTGGGGGATGCCCGGATCCAGTTACAACTCGCTCGCCCTTGGCTTGGGTAATATCTATTGGGTTAACAATTTCAGTCATGTCCTAGCTGTTCAGAACAACACTGAACGAACAGTCTGGGAGAATGAGGACCTGCGTTTACGGCGCGTCAATTCGCCGGTTACCATCAATAACTACGTGGCAGTCGCTGATTTTGAGGGCTACCTGCATTTGATTTCTCAGATTGATGGTCGGATCATCAGTCGTGACAGAGTTGATCGCTCAGGTGTCCGTGCAAATATTCTGAGCGAAGGCGACACTCTTTACGTCTACAGTAACAGCGGTCGGCTAGTGGCCCTTCGTTTGCCCTGACGACTCATCGCGGCCTGATGGCAGCAGATATTCTCTGGAACCTATCATTGTATGAAACCGGTACTCGCTCTTGTTGGGCGCCCTAATGTTGGTAAATCAACGCTGTTCAACCGACTCACAAGAAGCCGTGATGCTTTGGTAGCTGACTTTCCGGGATTGACCCGTGATCGGCAGTATGGCGAGGGTAAAGGTGGTGACAAGCCATATATTGTGATTGACACCGGTGGCCTTGAAGGTGGCGAGGTTGGAATCAACTTCGAAATGGCATCGCAGTCGTTATTGGCGATCGAAGAAGCCGATGTTGTATTGCTGATGGTTGACGGACGTGCAGGGTTGAATCCTGCTGATACCCAGATCGTCGAGCATCTTCGCAAGATAGGAAAACATGCCTGTCTTGTCGTAAACAAGGTTGATGGTATTGATGAAGACGTTGCCATGGGCGATTTTTACGGCCTTGGTTTTGAGAAAATATTTCCGATTACCGCGAGTCAGGGGCGCGGTATCACAAAGTTGCTGGCCCACGTCCTTGCTGGTTTTCCTGAGCCTGAAGAAGAACAGGACAGAGAAGATCAAGGAATACGCATCGCAATAGCGGGGCGGCCCAACGTCGGGAAATCGACCCTTGTCAATCGTATGCTGGGTGAAGAACGGGTAGTAGTTTTTGATGAGGGTGGCACTACGCGGGACAGTATCTATATTCCTTTCGAGCGCCACGGCCAGCGTTACACGCTGATTGACACTGCGGGTATCCGGCGGCGCGGAAAAACTACCGAAACTGTTGAAAAGTTTTCTGTGGTTAAATCATTGACATCCATACAGGACGCCAATGTAGTTGTGCTGGTTGTTGATGCTCGTGACGGCATTGTTGAACAGGATCTGCACCTGCTGGGTTATGTTCTTGACGCAGGACGCGCACTGGTGATCGCTCTCAACAAGTGGGATGGCATGGAGCAGGAACAGAAAGATCGCATCAAGTCTGATATACGACGTCGTTTTTCATTTGTTGATTTTGCTGCCATCCATTTTATTTCAGCCAAATATGGCACCGGAGTGGGTGATCTCTACAAGTCTATTCATGCCGCATATGATTCTGCCAAGCGTCAGCTCAGCACTAACGTATTGACGCGGGTGCTGCAGGATGCCTGTGTTGATCACTCTCCACCTATGGTCAACAATCGCCGCATCAAGTTACGTTATGCGCACGCGGGGGGCCAGAATCCGCCAATCATCGTAATTCATGGAAAACAAACAGAAAAATTGCCCGAGAGTTACAAGCGATATCTCGAGAAAACTTTCAGAACCGTGTTGAAACTCGAAGGAACCCCAATCCGCATTGAGCTAAGAAGTGACGATAATCCCTTTATCGAGCATGAAAAGGGCATGGATTATGGTCAGGTCGCTGTCAAACGCCGTATCGCCAAAAATCGTAAAGTGACCAGATCCAAGGGATAGCAGGAGGCAGGTGGTGGACGTGACAGGTCTTGTCAGACTGACTGTAAACTACCTTCGACTCATTTCTATTGCCTTATGTCTGCTGATGTCAGGCGCTTGCAGCGACATGCCCGACCAACTGAGTCCTTCTGGTCATGCGGTAACGGCCCCATCTGCTGCACCAGCGTTCCATGATTATATTGGCGAGACCCGTGAGCAGTTGCGTCAGGCGCTGGAAGTGGTTTATCAGCGCGGTCCGTTAGCGCCTTTTGGAGAGCACTATCCGCTAGAACGCACCCTTGAGATGCGCTCGCCGTTTGAGATAAGCGAATCGCCTTTATGCCCTGAGGACAGTCCCCGCACAGGTTATCTGCTATTGCACGGCTTAACCGATTCGCCGTATCTACTGACGGCGGTCGCCCGATCACTGGCTGGTCGCTCACCGTGCTCTGTTGTTCGTTCAGTGCTGTTACCGGGTCACGGTACCGTGCCGGGCGATAGTCTCGATGTGCATCGTAATGAATGGCGAGACATTACAGGCTATGGTGTAAATAGTTTTAAGGGTCGTGTTGATGAGTTGTATCTGGTGGGTTACTCAGCAGGCGCAACGTTGGCGGTTGAGTATGCTGATCAACACCGCGATGATTCGTTGCTTGCAGGCTTGATGCTGTTGTCGCCAGCCTTCGGTTTTCCTGATGCCAGCGTGGCGCTATCACCCTATCTCCGCTGGTTTGCACCCTGGTTGGAGCCTCAACAGGAGCAGGATGCTGCCAAATACGAAACGCTGGCAATCAATGCCGGCGCAGAGTTTTATCTGCTGGTACAAGAAATAAATCTTGCAGCCATGCAAGCTTTGAATCTGCCGGTGTTTATGGTGGTCAGCGGCGCAGACTCCACTGTTGATGTTGCAGCTGCGGAGCAGTTCTTCTGTGAAAAAGTGCAAGAAGGGCAGCGAAAACTTATTTGGTATAGCTCGATTAATGATGGGCACTTACCTGCTGCGGGCTGCAGCGGCACCGATGTTGAGTTGGTGAGTGATGAGCGTTTTCGTCTGGTGAGTTTGTCGCACGTAGGGCTGACAATGCCTGCCGACGATCCACATTACGGTGCAGACGCGGGTTACAGGCAATGTTTGCATTATTCGGACAATACAGAGCGAATGCTGGCCTGCATCAATGATGATATTGGCACTGTGTACGGTGAGCGAAGCTTATTGGACGAGGGCTTGTATGATGGCATGTTGATGCGACGAACCACCTTTAATCCCGTATTTGCGGAGATGATGGTGCAGGTAGATTGCTTTTTTTCTGCGACTTGTGAGCGTTAGGTTTTGGATGAATACAAAAGCGAAATGGATAGACTACGAGCATGGTGTTAGTTGTATTGATACCGAGATTTTCCGTATGGGACTGGCATCTTGTTATCTCATCAGGCAGGGAGAACATGCGGCTTTTGTTGATACCGGTACAAGCAACAGTCTGCCTTTGCTGCTGCAGGTACTTGATGCTCATGGTCTGACCCGTGAGCAGGTGCGTTGGGTTATGCCGACACATGTTCATCTTGACCACGCTGGCGGCGCGGGAGCCCTCATGGAGGTCTTGCCTAACGCACAGTTGTTGGTCCATGAGCGTGGAGCTGCGCATATGATTGCTCCGCAAAAACTTCAAGCCGGCTCATTGGCCGTTTATGGTGAAGATCGATACAACTCGGTTTTTGGTGATCTGAAGCCTGTCGCGGAACACAGGGTCACCGTTGTCAGAGACGGCGACGTGGTAGCGCTGGGCAATCGGCAACTGCAATTTATTGACACACCCGGGCACGCCCGACATCACTATGTTGTATGGGACAGTGTGAGTCGTGGATTGTTTTGTGGCGACAGTTTTGGGGTAAGTTATCCGGAACTCAATCATGGTGCGAATCGCTTCATTTTCCCACCTACAACACCTGTGCAGTTTGATCCTGCTGCCTGGCATAGCACCATCAATCGACTATTGGAATTTTCGCCGCAGTATGTCTATTTGACTCATTTTGGCAGACACGATCGGGTCGGTCAGTTTGCAATTGAACTCCATCAGCAGATAGACGCATATGTGGTCATTGCCGAGAAATTTGCAGAAGCTGCGCAAGGCGGCGCAGTTGAGTTGGCAGCATTGCTGATGCAGCACAGTTGTCAAGAACTGCTTCAGCAAAACCAACTTAAAATGCCGATCGATGCGATCCGCCGGCTATTGAATGATGATATGGAGTTAAATGCGCAGGGACTTATTCACTGGCTGCAACGCAGATAGTGACCTTTCTTGTCATGCACGGCTGAACAATATGGCATCCAGGCTCAGTTTGCCAGGTCTAAGCGATAACCTCGAAAAGCAGGAAACAGAATACATAGACGTCAACTCGCCATTTCATTGGCAGATAAAACTTACTCTGATTTTTTGACCCTGTGACGATGCATCATGGACTTGCAATCATGCCTGCGTTAACCTTTTCTCCTTCCAAACCTTCAGACTGATCGCGTCAATGACTGAACTTTTAAGACGGCTAATAGCGCCACGTTTTGATTTGCGGCCCCAAGAGCGCAGTCTTGCCTGGCGCCTGCATCTTGACCTGCCGCTGTTAGCTGGGCTTCTAACCCTTTGTCTTGTGAGTCTGTTTGTTCTGTATAGCGCAAGTGGTGAGCGAGTCGTAATTGTTACTAACCAGGCTGTGCGATTTGCCGTGGGTTTTGCGGTACTTTTTGCGTTTGCGCAAATACCTCCGCGCACTGTCAATCGCTGGGCACCCCCGTTATTTGCGGTTTCCTGCTTTTTACTGGTGATGGTATTGTTTTTTGGCGTTATTGTTAACGGCGCGCAGCGCTGGTTACAAATACCGATGTTTGGAAGATTTCAACCATCCGAGTTGATGAAATTAGCTCTGCCTATCATGGTTGCATGGTATTTCAGTCAGCGCTCGTTGCCGCCAAAATTTTTGGATGTTGTTGTTGCGCTAACTATTGTCGCCATTCCGGCTGCCTTGATTGGAACTCAACCGGATTTGGGGACAGCAATTCTAGTAGGCATGGCCGGCATATTTATTCTCTTTTTTGCAGGGCTTTCCTGGAAAATTATATCTGCGGCAAGTGCAATGGTAATTATTGCTGTTCCTCTGATGTATGTATACGTGCTCCATGACTATCAAAGGCGACGTATAGATACACTGTTTAATCCTGAAGCGGATCCTCTTGGAGCGGGTTGGAATATCATTCAGTCTCAGATTGCTATTGGATCAGGGGGACTCTTTGGAAAGGGTTGGTTAAACGGAACTCAATCCAGACTGGATTTTCTGCCTGAATCGTCAACTGATTTTATTTTTGCCGTGATCGGTGAGGAATTTGGTCTCATCGGGATTGTCTTTTTGTTAGCGTTATACCTTGCGATTGTAGCCCGTTGTCTGTTTATGAGTTTGCAGGCATCCGATACTTTTGGCAGATTGCTTGGAGCAAGCATTTCACTGACGTTCTGTCTCTATGTTGTGGTCAACATGGGCATGGTGTCCGGTTTGTTGCCAGTGGTTGGGATGCCGTTGCCGTTAATCAGTTATGGGGGAACATCGGCTGTAACGCTGCTGGCAAGTTTCGGGATACTGATGTCGATCCACACCCACAGGCGCCTGCTCCCCCCTTGAGGACGCCCGTTTTTTACTCTGCTGACGCCGCCCGGTTAACTAACGCGACCAGATCGACAGGGTTTTGTGGAACCGGTGTCAGTCGTCCGTTCACAAACAGCGCGGGTGTGCCGCGAACTCCGGCGCTGGTTCCGCCACGTTGATCGTTACGTATCTTTTGAATGATGGCCTCTGACTGCATATCTTCGTGTGCGCGGGCCACGTCCAATCCGAGCTGTTCCAGATATCCATCAAATTCCTCATCAACACTTGACAAGCCTGACCAATAGGCCTGGTTCAAAAAGAGCTGGTCATACATCTCCCAGAATTTTCCCTGAGCACCAGCCGCTTCAGCATATAGCGCAGCAGTCCAAGCGAATCGGTGTGTCGCAGTCAATGGATAATGTCTGAATGCGAGCTGGACCTGAGTTTCAATTCGTGGCCACGCTATCGCCATCATCTGGTGCTCAGCAGCACAAGCGGGGCACTGGAAATCGGCATAAACCATCAACTGCACACCTTCAGGGTTACCTTTGACGTGGTCATTGGGTGCCAGTTGATCTGGTGGATAGACGGTTCCTTGTCCCATCAGTCCATAAAGGACAGCGATCAAAAGCAGAGGCACCAGTAAAATCAATGCAATATTGCTGATTTTCTTCTGCGACAAATTCCTTTTGGTTGCTGCCTGTTGCTTTTGTTCTCTGATCAGTTTCTGTTGTTCACGTTTATTCATATGTTTCTCCAGAACTACCTTAATCTGCTTATTTTTCGGAATGATAAATTCTTAGTTGATATGTTCAATAATGCTGCTGAACCGACCGCTTTTCAGTGTGGTGAAAATTCGATCTCCCGGGTTAACCTGTATGCTCTGTGTTAAAAGTTGTCCATTTTCGGTTTGAGTAATGCTGAAACCGCGCTGAAGGGTTTGTAAAGGACTTACGGTATCAAGAGCTCTCGCCAATAACTGTAGGCGGCCTTTCTGGTGCTGGAGAATTTGCTGCATCACTCGTTTTAAACGTGTCTCAAGCCGATCCAGCGTCTGTGACTGATCCTGTAATCGCCTGCCGGGATGTTGCAGGCGTTTTTCAAGCCATTCCACTTGGCGCTTATGTTGTTCCAGTCTTGATTTAACATGCCTCTGCAGTGTTAGTTCAAATTGCCCCAGCTCTTTTAAAAGCGCACTCTGATCAGGGCTAACCACCTCTGCAGCAGCAGTTGGCGTTGGTGCACGCAAATCCGCTACAAAGTCTGCGATGGTTACGTCGGTTTCATGGCCAACAGCACTGATAACTGGCAATGAACAATGATGAATTGCTCGTGCTACATTTTCATCATTAAATGATTGCAGATCCTCAAGTGAGCCACCACCGCGCGCAAGAATAATGACATCGATACCCAAATCCTCCTTCCGAAGCTCCGCAATAGACAAAGCATTGCAGATAGCGCTGGATGATTCGGTACCTTGTACCGGCACAGGTATGATGGTTACTCTCATTCCGGGGTATCGACGTTGAAATACGCTGAGAATGTCTTGTATGACGGCCCCGGTCGGCGAGGTGATAACTGCGACATGCTGGCACATTGCAGGTATCGGAAGTTTTTTAGTCTGATCAAACAAGCCTTCATGTTGAAGCTTTTGTTTTAACACCTCGAATGCACGTTGCAGCGCGCCGGCACCTGCTTCACTCATACTGTCAAGGATGAGTTGATAGTCACCACGCCCCTCATAGAGGCTGAGTTTGCCCTTTATTGTGACCTGTGCCCCATTAGCAGGTTTGAATTTTACGGACAGGTTGCGGTTTCTGAACATGGCACATCTGATTTGAGCATGACTGTCTTTTAGTGTCAGGTACCAATGGCCTGAGCTGGGTATAGATAAATTGGAGATTTCACCCTCGACGATGACTGACGAGAAACACTCTTCAAGTAATCCGCGCGCCATGCTATTCAGTGTGCTCACTGAAAGGACGGCTGTCTCATTATTTGGTGTTTCAAAACAAGGGTGGTTCATGGCGCCAGTTTACCTGACACACCTTGGTCTGTATAATCGCGTTTTTGTGGATAGGTGAAAACTTATGTTACGGATAGTTGATGAAGCACTAACTTTTGATGATGTACTGCTTCTGCCCGCCCACTCGACGGTTCTTCCTAAATCAGTCAGCCTGAAAACCCGCCTGACCGCCAATATCATTCTGAATATTCCACTGATGTCTGCCGCCATGGATACCGTGACGGAGGCTCGCTTGGCAATTGCTATGGCGCAGGAAGGAGGTATCGGAGTCATACACAAGAACATGACCATCGAGCAACAGGCCAGGGAAGTAAGGACAGTTAAAAAGTACGAAAGTGGTGTTGTAAAGGATCCGATCACGATTTCACCGGATGCCCGAATTTCTGATCTGATTGCGTTGATGCGCGAGTATGATATTTCAGGAATGCCAGTTGTTGTAGGACGTCAGTTGGTTGGTATTGTAACCAGTCGCGATGTGCGTTTTGAAACCAATCTTAACGCAACCGTTGAGACAATCATGACGCCAAAGCCTAGCCTTGTAACAGTGAAAGAAGATGCCAACAATGATCAGATAAAAGCGCTTCTTCACCAGCATCGCATAGAAAAAATTCTGGTTGTAAATGACGCATTCGAATTGTGTGGTCTGATCACGCTGAAAGATATTCGCAAGTCCGAAGATTATCCTAATGCGTCAAAGGATCAGTTGGGACGTTTACGAGTGGCGGCGGCTGTCGGGACCAGCAGTGATACCGTTGATCGTGTTCATGCACTTGTTGAAGCCGGAGTCGATGTGATTGTTATTGATACGGCTCATGGTCATTCCGCTGGCGTGCTTGATATGGTAAGACGCATCAAAGGGTTACACCCCGAACTTCCTGTTATCGGTGGCAACATCGCTACTGCCCAGGCTGCCCGTGACCTGGCAGAAGCCGGTGCAGATGCTGTAAAGGTTGGGATAGGTCCGGGGTCCATTTGTACCACGCGGATTGTTACCGGTGTTGGTGTGCCACAGATGACAGCAGTGTCAAATGTTGTTGAGGCGCTGAAGGGCACTCAGGTTTCAGTGATCTCAGATGGTGGCGTCCGCTTTTCAGGGGACCTTGCCAAGGTCATTGCAGCCGGAGCCAATTTAGTAATGGTGGGGGGGTTGCTGGCAGGAACAGAGGAAGCGCCGGGTGAGGTTGAACTTTACCAAGGCCGTAGCTATAAAGCATATCGAGGGATGGGTTCACTTGGCGCCATGGCACAGAGTCAAGGTTCCAGCGATCGCTATTTTCAGGATGCTGCCTCCGGTGTAGAGAAATTGGTACCCGAAGGCATCGAAGGTCGTGTCCCCTATAAAGGGCCTATGTCAGGCATCGTGCATCAGTTAATGGGCGGCTTACGCTCAAGTATGGGATATACGGGATGTGCTGATATAGACACCATGCGCACCAAACCAGAGTTTGTGAAGATAACCTCGTCAGGCATGCAGGAAAGTCATGTCCATGATGTCAGTATCACCAAAGAAGCTCCAAATTATCGTCTCAGTTAAAGTTAACTTTCGTGCCACTTGCAGTTATTGGTTTTCTGAATCAAGAACTGCAGGCGGCTTGTCAGACCAAGGCCCCTCCCGACATGACTCAGCATAATATTCACAGTCAAAAGATTCTAATTCTGGATTTCGGTTCGCAATACACGCAACTCATAGCGCGACGTGTTCGTGAGCTTGGTGTTTATTGTGAGATATGGGATAACCAGTGCGAAATAGATGAGGTAAAGCAGTTTGCACCACAGGGAGTCATTTTTTCCGGAGGTCCCGAGACGGCAACAGAACAAGGTTCTCCTCAGATTGCCACCTGGTTTTTTGACCTGAATTTGCCATTGCTCGGTATCTGTTATGGCATGCAGAGTATGGCTGAACAGTTGGGCGGCAAGGTGGAGTCCTCAGATAAATCAGAATTTGGTTATGCGGAAGTTAATCTTCCGTTGCCGGGTGCTTTGTTTAAGGGAATTGAAGATCGCATAGCCCAAGATGGATCTGCAGTGCTAGATGTCTGGATGAGTCATGGCGACAAAGTGGTCAGATTACCTCCGGGATTTGTTATCAGCGCTCAAACAGACAGTGCCCCGATCGCGGCAATGGCGGACGAATCAAGACGCTTTTTTGGTGTGCAGTTTCACCCTGAGGTCACACATACGTTGCAGGGGCAGCGCATATTGGAACGTTTCATCCATGTTATTTGTGGGTGCGAGGCTCTCTGGACTTCCGCAAACATTATTGACGATGCCATCAATAAAATTCGACAGCAGGTTGGTAGTGATCATGTCTTGCTCGGGCTTTCCGGTGGGGTCGATTCCTCTGTTGTTGCTGCCTTGTTGCACAAAGCCATTGGTAGCCAGCTGACCTGCGTGTTTGTTGATAACGGTTTGTTGCGTTTACGCGAAGGTGACCAGGTCATGGCGACCTTTGCGCAAAATATGGGCGTAAAAGTTATTCGTGTTGATGCAGAGAAGCGTTTTCTGGATGCGTTGGCAGGTGTCACTGATCCGGAGAAAAAAAGAAAAGCTATTGGCAATACGTTTATAGATGTGTTCGACGAAGAGGCTGGCAAGTTATCCAACGTCAAGTGGTTGGCACAAGGCACTATTTATCCAGATGTCATTGAATCAGCGGGGTCACGGACAGGCAAAGCGCATGTGATCAAATCTCACCACAATGTAGGTGGATTGCCTGAGAATATGAAGCTGAAACTTGTTGAGCCATTGCGTGAACTGTTCAAAGATGAAGTTCGTCGCCTGGGTCTTGAGCTGGGATTGCCATATGACATGGTATATCGTCATCCTTTCCCCGGACCTGGCTTAGGTGTGCGTATTCTTGGAGAGGTCAAACGAGAATACTGTGAAACCTTGCGCAGGGCTGATGCTATTTTTATAGAAGAATTGCATAAGTCAGGTTTCTATCAGAAGACCAGCCAGGCGTTTGCTGTATTCCTGCCTGTTAAATCGGTCGGTGTTGTAGGTGATGGTAGGCGTTATTCATGGGTTATTTCGCTGCGGGCAGTGGAGACCATTGATTTTATGACTGCACGGTGGGCCCATTTGCCATATGACCTGCTGGAGATTGTGAGTAATCGCATCATTAACGAGATAGCTGATGTGTCGAGGGTGACCTATGATATTTCCTCCAAGCCGCCTGCGACTATTGAATGGGAATAAATTCTGACGACATTCCTTTTATGCGTGAGGCGTTGCGCCTCGCTCAAATGGCTGCTGATGCCGGTGAGGTCCCGGTGGGTGCCATACTGGTCAGAAAGGGGCAGGTGATTGGAAGAGGTTTTAATCAGCCAGTCAGAACTCATGATCCGAGTGCTCACGCTGAGATTTGCGCGTTGAGAGATGCCGGACAAGTTGTGGGTAACTATCGTCTGCCAGATGCAACACTCTACGTCACCATCGAGCCTTGCACCATGTGTTATGGCGCGATTGTCCATGCACGAGTCAAGCGGTTGGTATTTGGTGCCACGGAACCGCGATACGGCGCAGTGATCAGCGGCCAAAAATTGCTTGATACCGGCCACTTCAATCATCGTCCCGAACTGCTGAGCGGTGTGTTGGAAACGGAATGTGCTCAGATTATGAAACAGTTTTTTGCGGCTAAACGCCAGCAGGCATCGCAGTCACAACAACAATAATCGCCTGATTTTTACTATTTGATGGCGTATCATACGTCCCTGATTTTTGAGCTTCCATTCAATTGAATTTACACTATTCAAACTTTCAGAATCTCTGATAAAAAAGGCTACCAGACACAATGTTTGTTCTCACTGGCTGCAACGCGCTTTCCGAATTTCGTCTCCGTAAACTCCTGCATCAGATCCAACATGAAATTCCTGTTGTGGATGCGATGAATTGTTGTTTTGTTCACATAGTTGATTGTGACGAAATTCTGGATGATGCCCGGAGTGAGATTCTGGAGCAGTTACTGACCTATGGGGATAGTCCTGATTTTAATGATGATCTGGGGCAGTTTGGTGTTTTCCGGTTGGTAGTGCCAAGGCCTGGCACTATTTCGCCCTGGTCAAGCAAAGCGACAGATATTGTCAGAAATTGTGGCATGCAGCAGATACGTCGCGTTGAACGCGGGATAGCGTGGCATATCAGCCTCACAAAGCCTTTAAGTGATGAACAACTGATTCAGTTGGATGCTCACCTGCATGACAAAATGACCCAAGCAGTCCTTAATGACTATGACGATGCGGTGTCTCTGTTTTCACACGCGCAACCGGCATCCCTTAGTACTGTAGATCTGCACGGGCATGGTAAACAGGCATTGCAACAGGCAAACCAATCGATGGGCCTCGCGCTCGCTGCTGATGAAATAGACTACCTGTATGAGGCTTTTCAAAAGTTAGGCCGCAACCCAAATGATGTTGAACTGATGATGTTTGCGCAGGCTAACTCCGAACATTGCCGGCATAAAATCTTTAATGCCAGTTGGACGGTAGATGGAGTTGAGCAGTCTGATTCTCTGTTTGCGATGATTCGTAATACCCATAAAAAATCTCCGGGCAAGGTGCTGTCTGCCTACAAAGACAATGCCTCTGTAATGACGGGTAGTGTTGCAGGCAGATTTTTTCCCCAGTCAGTTTCGCATGAATATGCTTATGTTACTGAACCAATACACATTCTCATGAAGGTTGAGACGCATAACCATCCCACAGCAATTGCGCCTTTCCCTGGTGCGGCAACGGGTAGTGGCGGCGAGATTCGTGATGAAGGTGCAACCGGGACTGGTGCCAAGCCCAAGGCTGGATTGTGTGGTTTCAGTGTTTCGAATCTGCGGATAGCTGACTTTACGCAGCCGTGGGAAGAAGATTTTGGTCGTCCAGCACATATTGTGTCGGCTCTGGATATCATGATTGAAGGGCCTATCGGCGCAGCAGCGTTTAACAACGAGTTTGGCCGCCCTAATCTGTGTGGCTATTTCCGCACCTTCGAAGAGGCAGTGCCTTCTGCCGGGCAATATGAGGTTCGGGGTTACCACAAACCGATCATGATAGCCGGTGGTTTAGGAAATATTCGCGAACAGCATGTTAAGAAGCAACCATTTTATGCGGGCTCAAAACTCATTGTCTTGGGTGGGCCAGCCATGTTGATTGGTCTTGGTGGCGGCGCCGCCTCTTCCATGGCAGCCGGTGCCAGCAATTCAGCGCTAGACTTTGCATCAGTGCAGCGAGAGAACCCTGAAATGGAACGTCGCTGCCAGGAAGTCATTGATCGATGCTGGCAAATGGGCGACAGCAATCCGATTGCCTTTATACACGACGTAGGTGCCGGAGGTCTTTCTAATGCGCTTCCGGAATTGGTAAAAGATGGTGAGCGTGGCGGTGTTTTTTCGTTGCGCCAGATACCGAACGCAGAACCTGGCATGTCACCTCTGGAAATCTGGTGTAATGAATCTCAAGAGCGTTATGTGCTGGCAGTTGCTCCCCACAATCTCGAATTGTTTGAGCAGATATGTCAACGTGAACGCTGTCCCTATGCAGTAGTCGGCGAAGCCACTGACGAGCAGGTTATTAGTTTACGCGATGAGCATTTTGATAACTCGCCAATCAACTTGCCTATGTCAGTGTTGTTCGGCAAGCCGCCCAGAATGCACAGAGATGTACATAGTCGGTCTGTGCAGTTGGTGGCCATGGATACTGATCAGATTTCTTTGGACGAGGCCTTTGATAGGGTGTTGAGTCTCCCTGCGGTCGCCAGCAAAAATTTCCTAATAACGATTGGTGATAGAACGGTTACCGGGCTTGTTGCCCGCGATCAGATGGTAGGTCCTTGGCAGGTGCCAGTGGCCGACGCTGCTGTAACGGCTGCATCTTTTGACAGCAATTGTGGTGAGGCCATGGCGATGGGTGAGCGTACACCACTGGCATTGCTTAATGCACCCGCGTCTGGGCGTATGGCTATTGCTGAAGCCATTACCAATATTGCATCAGCAAAAATCGAACATATCAGTGATATCAAATTGTCAGCAAACTGGATGGTAGCGGCGGGTCATCCCGGCGAGGATGCGAAACTGTACGCTACTGTTAAAGCGGTCGGTTTGGAGTTATGTCCTGCGCTGGGTATCTGTATTCCGGTAGGTAAGGACTCCATGTCCATGCGTACGGTATGGCAGGATGACAGCGGTAACACTAAAAGCAACACCGCACCTCTGTCTTTGGTGATTTCTGCATTTGCGCCGGTGACGGATATTCGAAAAACCTTGACGCCTCAGCTGCGCTGCCTGACTGATGACAGCGATCTGGTGTTGATTGATCTGGGTCGTGGTCGCAATCGAATGGGTGGTTCCGCGCTGGCGCAAGTTTATCGTGAACTGGGCGATGAACCAGCCGATATCGACAATCCTCAGGATCTGAAAAACTTCTTCAGTCTCATCCAACAGTTGAATGAAGATAATTTATTGTTGGCCTACCATGACCGTTCTGATGGGGGGTTGTTGGTGACTGTGATTGAAATGGCATTCGCCGGTCACTGTGGTATTGATCTGCAGCTCTCGGAACTGATGCATGCTGAAACCAATGTAATTGACGTCTTGTTCAGCGAAGAAGCAGGTGCTGTTTTGCAGGTTTCGCGCAATCAACTCAATACAGTGCTGAGCGCAGTCGAGGACTTCGGCTTGTCAGATTGTACATCTGTCATTGGTCATCCTGCACTGCATGACAATATTCGGGTTATCAATGGAGGCCGGTTGTTACTGGAGCGTTCAAGAACAGACAGCCAGCGTTTGTGGGCCCGTACCAGTTTTGAAATTCAGTCTTTGCGTGATAATCCTGAGTCTGCACTGCAAGAATACGATCGTCTACTGGATAAAAAAGACCCCGGTTTACATGCCACGTTGAGCTTTGACATCAATCAGGATATTGCCGCACCGTACATTAACACTGGCATTCGGCCGGCAGTTGCCGTGCTTCGCGAGCAAGGTGTCAATGGGCAGGTAGAAATGGCTGCTGCGTTTGACCGTGCTGGCTTCCGAGCAATTGATGTTCACATGAGCGATTTGATAGCGGGGCGCATTGACCTGTCGCAGTTTAACGTACTGGCCGCTTGCGGCGGTTTCTCGTTTGGTGATGTCCTCGGTGCAGGTGGTGGATGGGCTAAATCCATATTGTTTAATGAGCCTCTTCGAAAACAATTCGAAGCGTTTTTTGCGCGTACCAGCACCTTATCGCTGGGTGTATGTAATGGTTGTCAGATGATGTCGCTGCTACACGAGCTTATCCCCGGCGCGCACAACTGGCCAAGATTCGAGCGCAATCTTTCCGAGCAGTTTGAGGCGCGGGTCAGTTTGATCAAGATTGCCGAATCGCCCTCGATTTTTTTACAAGGTATGAGCGGTTCTGTTTTTCCGATTGCTATTGCTCATGGTGAAGGGCGTGCGAGATTTGCTGACGCAACTATCCATAGACAGATAAACGTTGCGCACGGCATAGCAGCGCAATATGTAGATAATCATGACCAGATTACTGAGCACTACCCGGAAAACCCCAATGGTTCTCCGGCTGGAATTGCTGGTGTCTGCAGCAAAGATGGACGTGCAACCATCATGATGCCACATCCAGAGAGAGTGTTTCGTGCAGTGCAGAACTCCTGGCGAGCGGCGGAGTGGCAGGAAGATGCACCAACCATGCGTATGTTCCGAAATGCAAGAGCGTGGCTCAAATAGAATTAAGATTCTTGTGCTGACTTTAAGCGGCTGGTTGTCTTATGCTGAAATTTTGTTTTTATGTGCCGGAATCTCATCTGGAAAAAGTAAAATCTGCGGTTTTTAATGCAGGTGCTGGTCGCGTAGGGAACTATCAGGAATGTTGCTGGCAAGTGCTAGGCTCAGGTCAGTTCAAGCCTTTGCAAGGAGCCAATCCTGCTCTTGGCTCAGTAGATACGCTTGAACATATTGCCGAGTATCGTGTTGAGATGGTTTGTGCCGAAGCCTGCGTCGGTGCCGTTATCGCTGCCTTGCGTAACTCCCATCCTTATGAAGAGCCAGCTTTTGATGTTACTCAGGTCTTGGAGTTCACATACTCTCACTGATGACTGTAATCGCAGTTCTTCGTTCTGGTGAATAAGCTACATCATACATCCGTACTGGAAAGTGATTAGTTTTGTGGTCTCTGAAGAATTGCTGAAGAGTGGTCTTTACAACAGCGAATGCAATTTCATCCCAGGGAATTTCTTGCTCGCTGAACAGTTTGACTTCAAGACTTTCAGCGCCCGGCGCAAAATCTAATCCGTCAAGTTTTGCTCGGAAAAACAGATAAACTTGATTAATGTTTGGTAGATTAAACACGGTGTAAAGGCTGTCTGGCTCTAATGTAACACTGGCACCTGCCTCTTCCTGAGTCTCGCGTATCGCTCCCTGCCAAGTAGTTTCACCATTTTCCATAAATCCCGCCGGCAAAGTCCACAAGCCTGCTCTTGGTTGAATTGCGCGGCGGCATAACAATACCTTGGAACCCGACACTGGTATCGTCCCAACAATATTGTTTGGATTCTGATAGAACACGATATCGCAGGTCAAGCAACAATACCGGAGTTTATCATCGCCGGCGGGAATATGATGCGTAATCGGCCCGGCACATAGCTGACAGAACTTCATGCACCCTCGGCCATTAGTTTAACGTTGGTAAGTGAGGTCAATGCTTGCTCGCGTAGGAAGGTCAAGAAGGTTTGCCAAAAAATTGAACATTATCCGCTTTATGCTACCTGCGTTTTTCAGCAATCGACTCCAGTGGACTGTTAAGACAATAGTTCGATTCTAAAAAGTCTTCTTGCATCATGCCAGATAATTTCACGAACCGTGCGGTAGGATTACATGCACGTCTGAGCTCCATACCAAGCCATAACGGAAGACCTTGCAACCTGCGTTTTGTGTCTTTCGATGCGTTGATGACCAGTTCAGAGATCAACCTCTGATGAAGACGTTCGAGCGTCTCCTGATCATCTTTGTGCAACCGCATCATGGTGTCGAAATCAGTCAGTTCTCCCATCCCATGCTAGATCCTGTTTATTTCACAATGCAGTCTGAACTGTCGTGAAGTAATAAACGCTTCAGCTTCACGCAGCCTCCGTTCCGTGGCTTGCAAGCGCTCAGCACATTCCATGGTTGTTATGCGAACATATGTTGGCTGTCGTACTGTGTCAGCTCGGCTGTTGCTGGAAGATGTTGCACTTGATACCCGACTGCCATGGTTAGACTTTTGCAAGGATTTTGGTTCTTTGTCAAGCACAATCCAACAGATAACATACGCCCAAAATGTAATTCCTCCGAGTATAAATATCGATATGAACGTCACCAGGCGTACGATAAATGTGCTTATATTCAGATAATCTGCAATACCAGCACACACGCCTGCTACGCGAACGTTTGTACGACTTCTATACAGTGGCTTTTTGAGATTAAACCGACTGGCTTGTTCGCTTTGCGAACCGACTCGATCGGTCATCGCTTCTTGATTATCTGGTTCAGGCGGTGTGTCGTTACCTGGCACATACGCAGCCATGGCCGCTTTTATACGCTCCGGTCGTTTTTCATCTTCCAGTATCCAGTACATCGCCATATAAACCAGTATCAGAAACGGTGATACCAGGCAGGCAATGACATATATTACGCGGACCAGTGCTGTCGGAACTTCAAGGTATCTTGCAAAACCCGCACACACCCCCAGTACTTTTTTATTTTCTACGTCCAGGCCTAATTTTGGGTGCTGATACAAAAATTCAGTTTCCTGATCAGTGTTTCTGCTCATGTTGATCCCTCCAGCCGGGGACTTCAGAGTCCAGAATCGACTCAAGTGTGTCAATCCGACGGTTCATGGTATCAGCCATCGCGCTGAGCTCACTGAGCTCATAGGCTCTCGCTGCGGCTGGTATCTTTTTCTCTTTGCGGCGATAAAGCAGAACGACCCATATCGTCACAAAAATTCCGCCAACGGTGATAAGCGAAATCACAAATTCAAAAAAATCCATGAGCCGTGTCCCTTACTGTCTGTTAAGTTTTGCTTTGATTGATTGAAGCTCCAGATCGATTTTTTCCTGATTGGCCAGTTCTGCAAATTCATCCTGCAGTCCCTTTTGCTTGATGTTCATGCTGTCTACCTGGCCTTCCATCAAGTCTATCTTGCGCTCGTAATACTCAAACTTGTTCATAGCACTGTCAATACTGAAACTATGTAGCTTCTGGTTGATGTCTACGCGTGATTGCGCGGCTGAGGTTCTCATCAGTAGAGTTTTCTGACGGGCTCGTGCATCACTCAGTTTCGCTTGCAACTGATCGATTTCGGTACTGAGTTTTTCAAGCGTTTCGTCCAGTTTGCGCAGTTCGTCCTCAAGCATGGCGACGGTGGTGTTTACCGTTGATTTTTCGATCAGGGCAGCTCTGGCCAGATCTTCCCGGTCTTTTCCCAGCGCCAGTTCAGCTTTGGACTGCCACTCGCCTGCCTGACGATGAAGTTGTTCGATGCGACGATTTACCGTTTTCTTCTCAGCAATGACTTTGGCAGTGCTGCTGCGTACTTCTACCAGCGTTTCTTCCATTTCCTGAATCATCATGCGGATCATTTTTTCAGGATCCTCGGCTTTGTCCAGCAGAGCACTGATGTTGGAGTTAATGATGTCGCTCAAACGTGTGAAGATGCCCATATTCTATTACCTCTGAAAGTGAACTACATTTTACTGTTGCCGGCCAGTTTGGATGAATTTCAACTGGCGCCAGCAGAATAAAGCAGAATGCGTGCCATGTTTATTGCCACAAGTTAACATGCTGAATATAAACAAATAATTATTCTTTCGCTGATCGTTATTAAACACAGGTTGGTGAGGGAGCTTAACAAGTGGTATTTTTCGCAACATAGTAGAATCGGAATCCGCGTTATCAACAGGAGTTAGATTATGCCCGCCGAATTGTCCTTGCCAAGAATGATTGGAGAGTCTGCCAGTTTTCTCGAAATGCAGGAACATGTTTCCAGAGTGGCTCCGTTAAATAAACCAGTGTTGGTCGTGGGAGAGCGGGGAACGGGTAAAGAATTGATTGCTTCACGACTTCACTATCTTTCGTCCCGCTGGCAACAAGCATTTTTGAAAATCAATTGTGCAGCGCTTAGCGAATCATTGCTTGAGGCTCAGTTGTTTGGACATGAGGCCGGCGCGTTTACTGGTGCCAGCGGACAGAGAAAAGGTTATTTTGAGCGTGCTGATGGGGGTACTTTGTTTCTTGACGAGCTTGCAAACACTGCAATGCCTGTACAGGAAAAAATCCTCAGGGTTATTGAGTACGGTGAGTTCGAACGTCTTGGAGGCAGTCAGACAATCAAAGTTGACATTCGGTTGGTGGCTGCAACAAATGAAGATTTGCCCGCGCTTGCCCGTAGTGGGAAATTCAGGGAGGATCTTCTCGATAGATTGGCATTCGACGTGGTTACCTTGCCACCTTTGCGGGCGCGTGCGGACGATATTCTTGTGCTGGCTGAGCATTACGCCATCGGTATGGTAAAGGAGATGGGGCAAGAATTTTTTGCAGGATTCTCTAATGATGTGCAGCGTGAATTACTCAGTTACAGTTGGCCTGGCAATGTCCGTGAGTTGAAAAATGTCGTGGAGCGGGCGGTCTATCTTCATCCAGGACGGGTAATAAGCAAATTGGTGTTTAATCCGTTTGTTTCACCTTACCGGCCTGCCTTGTCTCCCGTGCGCGTACAGCAATCAGCTGCAGAGGTAGATGTTGCAAACACCAATTACCCATTACCATTGCAGGAAAGCGGAAAATCCAAACAACTCAATCACGCAACCGTTAGTTGGAGTGGAGATACGCTTGATTTTCAGGAACACATACAGAACTACGAGACAGAATTGTTACGTAAAGCACTTGAGCATTGCCAGTTCAATCAACGAAAAACGGCAACCTTCCTGAATTTGAGTTACCACCAGCTACGCGGTTATCTTCGAAAATACGATCTATTGTCTTGAGGGGTGAGTAAGATTACAAAAGTGCCGGAGATCAGTTTTCTACTTGCCCACAATGATCGAGAGTTGTGTTTTCCAGAAGCGGCTCAAGACAGTATTGACCTGTGGTGGGTGCCTGTTCCTGATGTCAGCGTCTCCTCGCTTTACAGCCATTATCATGATGTCCTGAGTGCGCCTGAGCATCAGCGATTTTTATCGCAAAGATTGCCTAAGGGACAGTTGCAGTTTCTGATCACTCGTATAGTTCTGCATTACCTTTTCAGCGTCTATCACCCGGATACACATCCAGCCCAATGGATATTTGGAAAGAGTGAGACAGGGCGCCCTCAAGTCGATCAGAGCCAATCTTCTCTGCAGTTTAATCTGACACATACGGGTAAGCTGTTATTGATTGCTGTGACAGGAAGTGGCGCGCCCGGAGTCGATGCTGAGGTATTGGGTCGAAACGCTTGCGTAGCCGAGATTGCTCAAAGGTACTTCAGCAGGACTGAGGCGTTGCAGATTCTGGATGCCGCTCCCGAAATTAGAAATGAGTTGTTTTTGCGCATTTGGACGTTAAAGGAGGCCGCTGTAAAAGCCACTGGACTTGGGCTTTCGCGGGCATTGAGGCGATTCTGTTTCACTTCTCCGATGACAAAAAATTTTTTGTTCACAGACGATTTTTGCAAGGAAAAGGATGAGGCTATGAAATTTGGCTTCTGGTCAACAACTGTTGATCAGCATGTTGTGGGAGTGTGTTTGGCAAGCGCCGATAGCACATCTGCAGTAAACGTAAGAATTAAGTCGCGTCAGTTAGTGTGGCCTACGTCAGACTATAGAGGCACGGTATCGACACTGGATCTCCACTGGTGTCAGAGCCATTGATTAAGAATGAATCAATGCAGATGTCAAAGTATGTACTCAAGCACAAACTTCGAGCCGTAGAATCCGACTAAAAGAAAAGCGAATCCAGTCAGTGTTCCTTTTATAGCGGTATTGCCTCGCCATCCTAATTGGTGGCGACCAATCAGCAGAACAGCAAATACTGCCCACGCCAGCAAAGAAAAGAACATTTTATGTGCGAGCCCCTGCGCTCCGATGTCACTGACAAAAACAAAACCAGCCACTATCGCCAGGCTCAGCAATATCTGTGCAGTCCATAAAAGCTCGAACAGCAGGCGTTCCATATCCTGCAAAGGTGGAAACCAGCGCATGACGCGAGCAACATGATGGTGTTTAAGTTGGTGGTCCTGAAACGCTAGGAACAGCGATTGCAAGACTGCTATAGAAAACAGGCTGTAAGCAACTATTGAAAAAATGACATGGGCAGCAATTCCTATCTGAATGTGTTGCGGCGGATATGTGCTCCTGATACTCAACGATAGAAGAATGGACAGCATTGCGAGAGGGGCTACCGCAAGGATAAGGCTGCTGGCCGGACGCCTCATATTGCTTAACAAGGTCAGCAGCATGATCAGCGCAAATATCAATGAGCTAATCTCGGTAATTCCAAAATGATATGCAGCATCCCGATAAATCAATGTTCCGGCGCTGAAAAAGTGTGCTGATACACCGATAAAACCCGCCCACAGCGTGCCGGGACGAGTATTGGAGCGGATGGCTCCGTTATTGATGGTTTGCCGCTGCAGGGCCAAAGTACCCGCATAAAAGAGCAGGGCGACAATGCCCGTTAATGTGGTAATGACCATAAGCTGGCGGAATCCTGCTGGTGTGCGGTGTGGATAAAACTTCCAAAGTGTCGCACATGTACAGATGTCAATGAAGAGCTTTTTTGTGATAAGGGAGCATCCGCTGCAGGGCTCTATTGTCCACGTGTCTGATCGGAGTGATAATACCGTCAATTAAAAAAGCACGGTTACAGACGCACTGTCAGTTGTCTGTCCGATGCTGCAGAGGCAATTCAACATGTTTGAGAGCTTAACGGAACGACTGTCCGGTGCTATGCGGAAAATCAGCGGGAAGGCAACGCTGACGGAAAACAACATTGAGGAAGCTTTGCGCGAGGTTCGTCGTGCACTGCTTGAAGCCGATGTTGCCTTGTCAGTCGTCAAGGACTTTGCTGACCGCGTTAAGCTCAGAGCAGTAGGGCAGGAGGTGTCGCAAAGCCTCAGCCCAGGACAGGCGTTTATAAAAATCGTCAAGGCCGAACTTGAGGCAGTGATGGGTGCTGCCAATGAGCAGTTGAATCTCAATTCCCAGCCGCCCGCAGTCGTGCTCATGGCAGGTTTGCAAGGTGCCGGTAAAACAACAACGGTTGCAAAACTGGCGAGATGGCTTAAAGAGTCACAGAAAAAGTCAGTGATGGTAGTGAGCGCTGACGTTTACAGGCCTGCGGCGATCGCCCAACTACAGACCCTTGCTGCCGATTTGGATGTTAAATTTTATGCATCTTACAACACACAAAAGCCCGCCGACATTGTTCAGGGTGCCCTGAAGGAAGCCCGCAAGGCGTTTGTTGATGTCCTGCTCGTAGACACTGCAGGACGCTTAGCTGTTGATCAGGAAATGATGGCGGAGATCGGCGAGCTACATAAGTTGCTGAATCCGATCGAAACCCTGTTTGTGGTAGATGCAATGACAGGGCAGGACGCCGCGAATACTGCGCGCGCATTCAACGATGCACTTCCATTGACCGGTGTTGTCTTAACCAAAGCCGATGGTGATGCAAGAGGAGGTGCCGCCTTATCTGTTCGTCACATCACCGGTAAACCCATCAAGTTTATTGGTATGGGTGAAAAAACAGACGCACTGGAGCCATTTTATCCTGATCGTATTGCGTCGCGAATTCTGGGTATGGGCGATTTGTTATCGCTTATTGAAGACGCGGAACGCAAGGTTGACAAAGCAAAAGCGGAAAAGCTGGCTGGTAAAATCCAGAAAGGCAAAGGTTTTGATCTGGAGGATTTTCGTGAGCAGTTGCAGCAGATGAAAAACATGGGCGGTATAGCCAGTATTCTCGACAAAATGCCGGGAATGGGAATGTTGCCCCCAGGTGCTGCAGCCAAGGTTGATGACGGTCAGTTCCGTAGAATGGAGGCAATCATTAATTCGATGACACCGCGCGAACGCCAAAACCCTGATGCGCTTAATGGCTCACGCAAGCGCAGAATTTGTGTAGGTTCCGGAACACAGATTCAGGATATGAATCGCTTGTTGAAGCAACACAAGCAAATGCAGAAAATGATGAAAAAAATGAAAAGTGGCGCGTTGGCAAATATGATGCGCGGTCTGGGTGGTATGCGTGGTCCCGGTGGCTTCCCTGGTGCCGGTGGCCCACCGCGATTTTGAAGGATGAAATATCTTGCTGAACACACGATGCAGTGGGTTATTTGTTGAAAAAGCACAAAGAAATCTTCCCACAGGCAGATGTTTGGCTTAGAATGCTGCACTTTTTCCGGCACTGTGTCGGGAATAATGTATTTTCGAAAGAAGACAACTCTAGGAATCGTAGTATATGGTCACAATCCGATTGGCTCGCGGCGGTGCTAAGAAAAAGCCTTTTTACCACATCACTGTGTCTGACTCGCGTAATGCGCGAGACGGTCGATTTATCGAGCGCGTTGGATTTTTCAATC
>CANHAR010000002.1 GCA_947458495.1 Gammaproteobacteria bacterium
ATGGAGATATAAAAACAAATGAACCCTGTCAATTTTGATTTATTAAAAGGCCTTTTTAGTGGGTCAGATAGTGAAAGCAATTCAAAGCAACTATTGAAAGAAATTCTGCTATTAGTGCTTGCTCGAGCCACTCGCGCAGACACAAACATCGAAGCCGATGAGTTGACAACCGTGCAATCCATCCTGAACGAAGTGCTGGGTGAGACCATCAGTCTGGCCGATGTCAAACTGGCGGCAACCTCGGAGATGTTTGAACGCAGATCCCTTGACCGCTCACTGACAAAAGCCACCCGCAAGCTCACTGACGAAGATCGCATACTGATCTTGCAATGCCTGGCTCAGGTCTTCCGTGCAGATAACCAGATCCGCGAGAGTGAACTCGATTACTTTGATCGTGTAGCCAATGCCCTTAAAGCGACACCCTCTGAAATTGCCGGGTTGCGCGTCGGCCCAATCTGATAAAAATTGTTGTTGGGGCTCTTTTCACTTAGAAGAGCCTCTCGACGCAAACAGCCATCTGCCATACCCGTACTGCAGATCACCAAACCGCGATTACAAAGCCGGCCACCGGGGCCAGGCACTCTCTGGACCATACCAGTGTGCGGCAACGTCTAACCTAAAGAACTTGTCTTAAACAAACGACAATCAAGACTCATCGGCAATGCCGACGCAATATTTTGCATGAAAATTTCTCTCTGATGTGGTATCGGTATAGGCGAAATTTCATTTCAAACCAACAACAAAAGGACCCATCTATGATCAGACCACTCCGCCAGCTCCTGTCTGGCTCTGCACTCTTAACCGTCAGCATGACAGCTGCATTGCTCACTGCGGCACCGGCTGCGCTGGCTCAGGAAACCATCGATATAACCGGCTGGGGTACCGGTGCAGTACAACCAGTGCCCATCCATGAAGGCCGTCCTTGGGGCTGGGCGGTACGCGACTACATGGAGAATCCTGACCGCGAGCTCTATAACACGGCAAAAGCCAAGCTGCTGCGCGGCGAACAGATATTCAGCCACTCGATCTCAACATTTGATATCGAGCGCTACTGCAGAGAAGCACCGGACTATGACTACACCTGGTTCGAGATGCAGCACAGCACGCTGAGTTATGACGAAGTTGCCAAAATGTTCGCGGCCTGCCCGAATGTTGGCGCCACACCTATCCTGCGTGTACCCGATGCACTGGAAGGTAGCGTTCAGAAGGCCATGGATATGGGTATGCTCGGCATCATAGTACCAACGGTCAACGACGCAATTCAGGCGCGCGAGGCAGCACGCTACGCCCGCTTCCCACCCATTGCACGACGCAGCGCCGGTGGTGGACAAGGCACTGGCCTCTGGACCCCCTTCCTGCCAGAGGGTGAAACCTTCCGTAACAGTGTTAATGACAACATGCTGGTAGTAGTGATGATCGAAACCGTGGAAGGCGTTAACAACGCGCACGAGATCGCATCAGTACCCGGTGTGGATGTGGTCTTGTTAGGTAACGCCGATCTGGCAGGTTTCTCGGGTTTCGCGCAGAACTCCCCTGAGTATCGGGATCTGCAGATCAGGACGCGCAACGCCACATATCGTGCTGGCAAAATCTGGGCAAATGCCTCTACTCAGATGGCAGAAGGCACGCCGCTCTCCCACGAATCACTGATGTACCTGATGGGCCCGAGCATCTCTGAACGGGCTGCGCGTTAACAGTTAGTTCTGTTGGTTCCGCTGACGTTATGCCAATGCATAGCGACAGCGGAATTTTTGATCTCCTGCCCCAGACCCAACATGCTAGAATCCCCTCCAGTTAAAAGTCGCCGCCAAGGCAATTCCTGCGCAGCACATCTATCCCGGAGATTAACAGCGTTATGGCACAGTTCGTTTACACCATGCACCGCGTGGGCAAAGTTGTCCCGCCCAAAAAAGAAATCCTCAAAGACATTTCTCTGTCATTTTTCCCCGGCGCCAAAATTGGCGTATTGGGTTTAAACGGTTCAGGCAAATCCACACTGCTGCGCATCATGGCGGGCGTGGACAAAGAATATAACGGCGAAGCGCGCGCGCAGACCGGCATCAACGTTGGTTACCTGCCGCAGGAGCCAGCATTAAATCCAGCCAAAGACGTGCGTGGCAACATTGAAGAAGGCATGGGCGACATCATCAAACTGCTCGAAGAATTCAACGCCATCAGCGATCGCTTTGCCGAGCCGATGAGCGATGATGAAATGAATGATCTTCTTGAAAAACAAGGAGAACTGCAAAACGCCATCGACGCCGCCAACGGCTGGGATCTGGAGCGCACTCTGGAGCGCGCCGCCGATGCATTGCGTCTGCCGCCATGGGACGCAGACGTGACCAAACTGTCAGGTGGTGAAAAGCGCCGTGTTGCGCTGTGTCGTCTGCTGTTGTCCAACCCCGATATGCTGTTGCTCGACGAGCCTACCAACCACCTGGACGCCGAAAGCGTGGCCTGGCTGGAGCGCTTCCTGGTGGAATTCCCCGGCACCGTGGTAGCGATTACACACGATCGTTATTTCCTCGATAACGCTGCCGGCTGGATTCTGGAACTCGACCGTGGTCACGGCATTCCCTACGAAGGCAACTACACCAACTGGCTGGAAACCAAAGAATCGCGGCTGGAAACTGAAGCCAAGCAGGAAGCCGCGCGTGAGAAAACTATCCGCTCTGAACTCGAATGGGTGCGCAGCAATCCAAAGGGGCGTCAGGCCAAGAGCAAAGCGCGTATGGCGCGTTTTGAAGAGTTGAACTCACAGGAATATCAGAAGCGCAACGAGACCACCGAACTATACATTCCGCCGGGGCCACGTCTGGGCGACAAAGTGCTGGAAGTGAAAAACCTGTGCAAAGGTTTTGGTGATCGCATGCTCATTAACGACCTGACGTTCTCAGTGCCAAAAGGCGCGATCGTCGGCATTATTGGTGGTAACGGTGCGGGTAAAACCACCTTCCTGCGCATGCTGACCGGTGTTGAAAAGCCCGACAGCGGCACCATTGAACTGGGCGAAACCGTGGATCTGGCCTATGTCGATCAGAGCCGCGACTCACTCAACGGCGACAAAACCGTGTGGGAAGAACTGTCCGACGGCCAGGATATCCTGCAGATCGGCCGGTACGAGATTCCCTCACGCGCCTACGCCGGACGCTTTAACTTCCGTGGCGGCGACCAGCAGAAGTTCATCAAGGATTTGTCCGGCGGAGAGCGCAACCGTCTGCATCTGGCAAAACTGCTCAAGCGTGGCGCCAATGTGCTGTTGCTCGACGAACCAACCAACGATCTTGATGTGGAAACCTTGCGGGCACTGGAAGAAGGTCTGCTGAACTTCCCCGGCGCCGCCATTGTGGTGTCGCACGATCGCTGGTTCCTTGACCGTATCTGCACACACATTCTGGCGTTTGAAGGCGATAGCCAAGTGGTGTTCCACGAAGGTAACTACTCCGACTACGAAGCCGATCGCCGCAAACGCCTCGGTTCGGAATATCAGCCGACACGCATCAAGTACCGCAAGCTCGGGTAAATTCAGTTAGACACAGAGGCTGGCGCGCAGATCTTTCAACCGGTTCTGCCGCTCCTCATACGTGAGCGGGCGCGACGGGTTTTCAGGCAAGGCCTGCACCATCGGCACCTCCAGCTGTTCGCCACGCATCACGCGCTCACACAACTGTTTGTAGTAGTACGAAAACAGCGGGAACACTTTGTCTTCCGGCTCTGTCGCCAGCAGGTACCAGTCGGCAGCTTTGCCGGCAAAATACACTGCCGGGTGACTCCAGGTATGCAGATGTTTGGGCGCGGGTGCACGACAGGCTTCGGTGTAGGCTTCCCACTCCGAGGGCAGTCCAAACAAATCAAATGATTGTTCACAGGCGCGGATCATCGTTGAGATGGTCGGCAGATAATCCTGACTTTTCACCAGCCGGCGCGCGGCGGTCACCAGCTGCAGCGGATGAAAATCTGACAGGCATTCCAGCCAGTATTTTTTGGCCAGGATCAGCCGGTCCGGATCGCCGTACGCTTTGTGATACTGGTTGTGATAGGCGAGCTCAAACTCGGCAAACATCTGGTTGATGGCATCAATCAGATCCGGGCCGTTACTCGGCCCAGCTGCGGTCGGTGAAACGCTTGAATGCGGCTTCAAGGCCTTGCCCGCCTCGTTCAGCAGCGAATTGATCTTTTGCATAACGATCCGTTAATCCTGTTTTGATGGCTTCCGGGCGCCGCGCCCAGCTGTATTTCACAAACTGCAAAAAGCGCGTGTTCCATGATGACTGCGGCTGCCCAGTATCGCGCCAGTAGAGCACAAACTCGGCGACTTTGCCGCGTGCAAAGGTCTCGTCGATTTCGGCCAGGCGCAGCACTTCAAACACATCCGGGCTGGGCTGCCAGTCTTCGGCAATCGGGCGCGGCACACCGTCGTTAACCACCGAGACCTGATAACGCGCCCATTGTCGGCGAATGTGCTCAATAAAGCGGGTATTCCACGCGCCATTCTGAGCGCCGCGTTCGCGCCAGTAAAGCACAAACTCCGGCACTGCATCGTCGATAAACGCCTCGCTGATGCCGGCATTGTGCAGGATCGACACGGCATCCGCATTGGGCCGCCAGTCTGCGGACATCGGCGCATCCAACTCGGCCGAGCCACGGCGGGTCTGCTCCATGCGCCACTCGCGCAGCACATGTTTGTAAAACGCATTGCCCCAGGAGAATCGTGATTGCGCACGATCACGCCAGTACATCACAAAACCCGGCACCAGACTGAGCGCAAACGCATCAGGCACACCGTGCTGCCGACACAAGGACAACCACTCCTGATCCGGCTGCCAGTCGTTAGAAATATAGGCTGCTGAACCATCGCGCGTGCGCACGCCCGACACCGCCGCGCTGCCATTGTGCGCACGTTGGGACATACGTTGTGGCACTCGTTGTGGCACACGCTGAGGTGCTGAATGAGGTGCGGAATGCGGTGCTGAATGAGGTGCTGAATGGGCTGCAGGCTGTGGCGCCGACTGTAACGCCGGAGCTGGCTCGGACTGCAAGACCGGCCGCTGATTGATCGCAAACAGCCAGCTGTCATCGCGCCCGGTAATCGGATCAATCAGAATCAGCCCAAGATCCTGCAGACTTTTTTGCACCCGCTTGACATCAATCCACGCCCAGAATGGCAGCGCGTCGAGCAGCGCCTGCTGATCCAACTCCAGCCAGTTCAGACCCTGGCGCAGCACACCGGCTTTATACATCATCAGCTCGCTGAGCACGTGCAGCAACACGGCCTCTTCCAGACCGATGGTTGCCGCCAGTGTTGGCGAAATGATTAATGGACGTTCGGGTATCAGTGAGGATTGCATGGCGCGCCTGGGCGTTGGTTCAGCGTGATTCTGTTTCTGTGTTCGAGCCCGAGCTTACCACATCAGACGCTGCCACCGCCCGCTGCCGGGCACTGATCAGGATCAAAAATCCGGCAAATACAAACGCTGCGCTAGAGACCACCGGCGACAACAGCCAACCGTCAAACCACCACGGCAGCAGCGCACACAGCCCCCAGAATACTGCGCTGTGCATCACCGCATCGCGCCGGCCTTCCAGTATCCGGCCGTTCAGCCAAAGACCCGCGCCCAGCGGAATAAAATGCACCAGCGCCTGGGTAAAGTTATCCACCGGCACCCACAACAGAAACGCCATCATGACCAATACCAGCAACACATGCACCGTCAGCACGGCCGCTGACAAGGCTGCTGGTATTGACGGGTTAAACTTCTGCTGAGTCTGCGGCAGACAACGCGGCAGCGGATAACGCTCATTGACATCCGCTGGCCGCCAGCCGGTAGGCATAAACCACAAGCGCACTTTGTCCCACCAGCGCTCGGCGTGCCAACTGTCCTGCAGCAATTGCCAGTGCACCTGCGCATTGGCAAAAAACGGGTTCCAGCTGTGCAGCGCCTTTCGCACTCCGTAAGCACAGGGCTCTTCTGCCAGTTCCGCCTGATAGGTACCAAACAGCCGGTCCCACAGAATAAACACCCCTCCATAATTGCGGTCGATGTACGGATCATTGATGGCGTGATGCACTCGGTGGTTCATCGGCGTCACAAACACCAGCTCCATCCAGCCCAAGGTGCCGATCAGACGTGTGTGCACCCAATACTGATAAAGCAGATTCAGCGAACCCACGGTGGCAATGACTTCTGGCGGGAAACCCATAAACAGCAGCGGCAGGTAAAACACCGATCCGACGATAAAACTATTAAAGGGCTGACGCAGTGCGGTGGTGAGGTTGTACTCCTCACTTTGATGGTGCACCACATGAATGCCCCATAACACATTGATGCTGTGTTGGGCGCGGTGACTCCAGTAATAACAGGCGTCGTACAACACAAAAGCCACCACCCACAACAGCGGCGTCATGGTCAATTCACCATGCGGCAACACCGTCCACAGTGTTGTGTAGCCCAGGAAACTCACCAGGCGCGTAGCAAATCCCGTGGTCATGCTGATCATGCCGGTGCTCAGCGACGCCACTGCATCGTTGAGCCGGTAAACGCCCGCCTTGCGGTAATGGTTGACCACCAGCTCCACTAAAATCAGCAAAATAAACATCGGTATGGCTAAAAGAATCAGGTTCATGGTTATTGTTCTCTGATGATCCAATCAGCTGTTACATATACTCCAGCGTGCCAATTCGTGCCAGCATTTCAGTGACAATCTGCAGATCCATCTCAAATTGTTCAATGGTTTTGAATTCATTGTCTGTATGCCCGGTGTACTTCACCCCCGGCATCGCCAGTCCAAACTGCACACCATTCGGCAGATCATGAATCGAAGTCGAGCCATCGGAGGACATAAACTCGCGCGGCAGATTCAGATTCTCGGTGGCTACATCCAGCAGCGTCTGTATCCACTGACCTTCCGGGTTGCGGAACATTGGTTCGGCAATCGACAGCTGCAGATCCAACGGCAGATTGCTCAGCGCCGACCACTCATTCAGGCGGTCCAAAATATCTTGCTGCAACTCCGCGATGTCACGCCCCTTGGGCACACGCAGATTGGTGATCAGCTGCATGCCACTGCTGTCCACCTGCACAAAGGTCAGCGACGCCGTCAGCGGCCCCATAAAGTCATCACTAAAATCAATGCCCAGCTGCCGCCCGGTGTAGTCCAGCCCAAAATTGCTGACCGCATACAAAATCGCATCGGTCAGATGATTGTTTTTGATGGGCACCACCAGCCCGCTTTCAAAGATAAAATCAAACAGTCGCGCCACCGGATTGACGCCTGTCCACGGCTCCGACGAATGCGCCGACACCCCGGTTACCCGCAGCTCCACACGATCGGCCAGCGCCGTGGCGCTGATGGCAAAGTCCGAGCCATTTAACGCCACATAATTAATGCTCAACTGTTGCAGGCGTGCCGCCAACACCGCCGGATCTGCCACCAACAAGGTCGCTGTCGCTGCTCCCGGAATCTGATTACCCGCCAGACCGCCGGTCAGATGAATCAACTCCGCGCCCTCACCCATCGCCGCGCGATACGGAAACTGCGCCAGCAAGGTGCCATAACCCTTCTCGGCAATAATCACCGGATACCCGCCATCCAGGGCAATGTTGAAGTCCGGCAGCGCATTACGTTCCAGATAATAAGGCATGGCCTCGCCCGTGGTTTCCTCCGTTGTATCAATCAACAGCCGCAGGGTGCGCTGCAGCGGCAACTGCTCCTGCACAATCACCCTCATGGCAAACATCACCGCCACAATACCGTTTTTATTGTCCTCCGCACCGCGCCCATACAAACGCCCGTCTATCTGCGTCAGCGTAAACGGATCCAGTTGAGTACCGTCATCCAGCACCCAATCTGCAGCGTTGGCGGGGACAACGTCGGCGTGGGCGTGCAAAGCCACCAGCTCCGTATTGCCAGCCGGCGCGCCCGGTAAGGTGATCTCATAGACGCGGTGATCAACATTGCGGAAGGTCAGGCCAAACTCCAGCGCCAAGGCCTCCAGCCGCGCTGCTATCCGATGGAAAGCCGGATTGTCATACTGCGCCACCGACGCATCCAGAAACGTGGGAATTGCCACCAGCTCTTTTAAAACCTCACGGGCTTCGTCGGCGTAACGCACTCGGGTGTAGATACCCAGCAACCGGAACAGCTGTGCCTGTTGCTCCGCGTCCGTCACTGCCTGCCCGGATTGGTAAACCTCGGTTATCGCCGCCAGATCCGGATATATGGATGATACCTGCGAGAGAAAGTCATCAAAACTTTGAACGCTCTGCGCCGACAACTGCTGAAGCAGCGCGTCAGTGTGCGCTTTGGTCAGATTAGCGGCATTGCCCGGCACAGACACCGCCAGGCTCAGACTCAGAAAAACAAGCTTAAACAGCATTTTCAACATATACACGCCCTCAGATAAGGCGGTATCTTAGCGCCCGGACCCAATAAAAACACTCAGGAGAATCACCCATGCTGCAACAACTCAGCAGTCTCATCACCACGGTATCTAACCCTCTCGGCCGCTTTATTCTCGGCATCTATTTTCTGCTGCCCGGCCTCGCAAAGTTCACCAGCTACGACTTCCACGTCGAGTACATGGCCTCCAAAGGCATGATGTTTATCCCCTTCTTCCTGATCCTCAGCGGCCTCATGCAAGTCGGCGGTGCCGCTGCGCTGTTTGCCGGATTCCAGGTGCGCATCACCGCCTTCCTGCTCGCCGGACTCACCCTCATCATCAGCCTGGTCATGCACGACTTCTGGACCCTGGAAGAAGGTTTGCAACGCTCACACGAAACCCAGAACTTCTTCAAGAACATGGGCATCATGGCGGGTTTGCTGATTCTGACCAATGCCGGAGCTGGCGCGTTTAGTGTGGATAATCACAAGAAGTCAGCGTGAGTGGTAGTTGGCAAAGCGCAGGCCAGAGGCCAGCGAAACCAAAAAATAGACAAGGAAAGAACCCGGATTTTTTCTCGGGCAGGCTCTTGGAAAGCCCCCCGGGTTCTGACATATAATTCGACCCGTTCAGACAGCCGCAACATCGGCATCCGCGTCGCAGCCCTTGCGACACCTGAACAGTCAAAATATTCGGAGTGTAGCTCAGTCCGGTAGAGCACCGCCTTCGGGAGGCGGGGGTCGGAGGTTCGAATCCTCTCACTCCGACCAGTTAAATCAAGACTCAGCCCGCCTGTTGCGTGCTACGCGCCTGCGCCGCACGCAGAGTCTGCTTCAACTCCATCTCGCACGTAATCAGTTGTTTCTCAGCCTCAACGCGCTGACGTCGGCCCTCGTCGGCGATGCGCAGCGCATCGTCAATGGTGGCGATGAGTGCGTCATTGGCCTGCTTCACCGACGCGATGTCGACCACGCCGCGCTCGATCTGTGTGCGAATCGTTGCGCTGGAGGTTCGCAGCGCTTCGGCGTTTGACGTCAGCAGCTCGTTGGTGAGGTCGGAGGCCTGCTTCAAGGTGTTACCGGCTTCCGCTGAACGTGCAATGGTCACCGCCATGGCCAACTGCTGGCGCCACAGCGGAATGGTGTTGGCCATGGTCGAACCAATCTTGCTCACCAGGGCCTTGTCGTTCTCCTGCACCAGGCGAATGGACGGCAGGCTCTGCATGGTCACCTGGCGGGTGAGTTTCAGGTCGTGGACGCGGCGTTCCAGATCGTCGCGCTTGGCACGCATATCCCGCAGCGCCTGGGCCTTCAGCATTTCGCCGCTGCTTTCGGCCTCGCGGGCCAGAGCCGGCAGGGTCACTTCGTCGAGACGGCGCAGCGACTCCTCTCCCGCAGCGATATACACCGCCAGCGTATGGAAGTACGCCAGCGTTTTGTCATAGAGCCGATCGAGCATGCCGATGTCTTTCATCAGCTCGCTGGTGTGGTCATCGAGGCGATTGCTGATTTTGTCGATGTGGCGGCGCACCTCTTCGTACTGCTGCAGGATGCGCGCGATGGGTCGGGCTTTGCCTAACAGGCGCGCCAGCAGACCACGCTTACGGTTCGGGTCGAGCTCTTCCACCGGAAATCCACGCAAGGTGGTCACCATCTCGCTCAGCGCCTGACCGGCCGGCCCGGTGTCCTTGTTACGCACGCCCTCCAGCATCTCGTCGGCCACCGTGGTGACTTCGCCTTGGGCGGCAGTACCAAAGAACAGGATGGAATTGCTGTCGTTGATATCAATCTCGGCCAGGGCGCGCTCGATCCTGGCGAGCTCGCTACCTGTGGCTGTGCGGTAGGCGGTGATCCCGGTAGCGGGCAAAGGCTGCTTGTCGTCTACAGTGGAACCGCTGGAGCTGGAACCACTTGTACTGGAACCACTTGCACTGAAAATAGTCTCGTTCATGTGATGATCTCCTTAATTGATGCCTTCGCGCTTGAGCCGCGCGTTTAAAACTTCGATCTCGACGTCCAGGGTGAGCATGTCGTTTTCCAACAGCTTCTGATGTTGCGCCACAAACGTCTGTTCCATATCAATCAGCAGTTGCCGGAAGTTGCCCTCGAGCGGGCGGTTGCGAACCTGGCGGTGGGTGCGAGCGTACTCCACCGTCACCTTCTCGGCGCTGTCCAGGTACAGATGCAGGAAGCGCCGCGCCCGGGCGGCATCGCGCGGATCCCGCTCGATTTCCGCAAGGATCTGCTTACCGATACCAATGATGCGTTTCAAGCGCTCGCCAAACTCCGGCACGGCAATGGAGCGGGCAGCAGCCTCGATACCCTGCAACCGCCCGTAGGCCTGCTTGAGCTGGACAATGACAGCGTCGCGGTCAACACCAGCCACTTCCGGCACGTCGATGCGCTTACGCTTGGGGTCGCGGCCATAGAAGCAGAAGTAACCCACCGCCGCCAGCACAGCAAAAGCGCCGACGCCGGCCGGACCATGCCCGCCAGCAGCAGCGGCGAGGCCGGCGCCGAGCGCGGTAAGAATCGCACTCACCATCTTCAGCGGCACCGCCGGTGGATCAAGTTGTTGGCCAAGAAAGAAGCGCGCCTGGGCGACCAGGCCGCGCCAGGTAAGAACGCCGGCGCAAAAGAATGAGCAGATGGCACCGCTGATGGCGGCAAGTCGACCAATGTCGCCGCTGATCAGCGCAACAAAGAAGGCAATCACTAGCGGAAACGGCAACAGAAACAGAGCTGCCGACTTCAACACCGGCACCCAGGCCCGACCCTGGCGGAGCAATTCGTCCATGGCTTGGATCAATCCTCCGTGAATTCAAGAACCGCCGGTATCGACGGCAGCGCGGCCCCATTTAACATGGCCTGGCAACTCGACACGGTGATGGTAGCCGTCAGCAGTAGCAAACCCAGAAGGCGGAGCGGAAGTCGGGCCATTGTTACCTCTGATGTTTATGTTGATGTTGATGTTGATGTTGATGGGACGAGCGAAAGGTATCTGTATACCAGAACCTTGTCCAGTTGCGTTACAGACGCGAATTTATACCGTGCCTTCCGTTATCGCTAGCCGGCCTTTATACCGCTCCTTCCCTTATTGCTAGCCGGCCCTTACCGAGCCGGCCCGCACAGCCTGTGCATAATTGGAATCAATAATCGTCTTGCCGATAGGCGCCAGCGCCAGCTTCGCCAGTTTCAGATGCTGGATGCCAAATGGAATACCGATGATCACAATAAAACACACAATGGCGATCAACAGGTGCCCGAGCGCAAGCCAGAGCCCGGCGAACAAAAACCAGATGATATTACCCAGCACACCCAACACGCCGGTGCCGACATTAAACTGATCGAGTTCGGTGCGCGAGATGGCTTCCCTGCCGAACGGAAAAAATGAGAACTCCCCGATGACAAAACAGGCCCGGCCCCAGGGAATGCCGACAATGGTCACAAACGCGATCAGGCCAATCAGCCACCAGCCCAGCCCCATAACAAGCCCCCCGCAGAGTAACCAGATGACATTGCCAATTGTACGCATGAGTGCTCCTGAAAATTCGTTATGTGACGATTGATGATGGGTGATTGTAACAAGCACCAGCAAAATGCATACCACTACGTAATCATTTGTTTTTAATCATTTTTTATCCAATCAAACACAAAGGCTCTGGCGAATTTCCTCAACATTTAGCGCAAAATCCAGAGAAACACTCACCGTTTAGCACTTCGACTCTTAGCGTCTGAACATCCCTACAGTCGAATCACATGCCCCTCCTGCGGCGTCACACCACCCGCCAGCAACTGCGCAAACACCTGCTGCGCCGCGTCAAGGCCGTGACCCTCAACGATCCTGAGCAACTCCCGTTGTGGATCATTAACGTGAGCACCAAAACGCGACCAGGCATTGCCCAGCTGCTCGCCAAAGGTCTGTGCACCCCACTCCGCCGTGCGTTTGAGAATCTGCTCGGGCGCAAAGAAAAACGTCGGTGCTGGTCCGGGTAGCGTTTGTTTTTTGGGCACCTGTCCCGGCAAAACCACCGTCTGCGCCGAGCCCACCACACAGCTATACCTCAGCTCACGGCAATGATGGTGAATGGCACTACGCAGCTCGCGATCACCCGAGAAATCCACATACAGCGTGGGCATCTCAGCATCCAGCGTGTCCAGTTCCGCATACGTCAGCGTATGCCGGTAACAACCAGAGCCGGCCACAAAATCACGATTACGTTCCGACGTCAGACCAATGGTTTCCACCGCGTCGCCAATACAAAAACCCGTACCGTAAGCCGTCTTGCTGGACGCACTCGAGATCACCACCCGCTCCGCGCCAAACCAGTTGTTGTCCGCCAGAAAGTCAGCCAACGTAAATGAGGTGATAAACAGCGGCCGGTAGATCGCCTGAAATGCCTCGCTGCTTGCGGTGTACAGCGGATCAACATCACAACGCACATACTGATTGTAAGCCGCCGGCAAGGCCTGACGATGTGCCGTGCCATCACGGAATCCCCGCTTGCCCACATTCGCGGCCTGCACACGCAACACACTCGCCGGCGGAAAATAACCATAGAAGCGCTCACCCTCACTGATACCCTCAACCGCCGACGCCACCACATTGGCAAAACCCCATACCGGCACCAGTCCCCAATCTGCATCGTCGGTGGGGAAGAAGTCCCAGTAGCGCATGGCTGCGCCGTAGGCGGCGTAGGTTACGTTGTTGGTGGTCAGGGAGAACAGATCTGGGGCCAGGAGGAGTTCGCCTGGGGCAAGTGTTGCTGGTGGTGGCTGATTGTCGATACAGATCTGGGTTAAGACTTGTTTGTTGATTAGCAGTCGGGCGTGGGGGTGTTGGGGCATGGTGTTTTCCTGTTGCTGGGATTTTTGTCTGTTGTTCATTCTGAAAGAATACTCCATGTTTCGGAAACTTTAGCTGGGCTGAATTGAATATCTAACACTTATCGCTAATCATCCCCTTCAAGTTTCATATCCCCTTCGAATTGCGTAACGGCAGCCGTTTTCATAACGAGCGATAAAAATTCTTCGTACGAAAAATGAGTAGTTTTAAACCTTGTGTATTCAGCTACCGCCTGTTTACAATCGGTTACATTACTGGTTTCGGTATGAGCTGTAGTGATCATTCGTGCAGGTGGGTTAGAAAATCGTTCTTGCTCACTGTTCAACTGTTAGGGCGAGCTTAGACATGATCGAGATCAAAATTGAATCTTTTGAGAGCTATCACCGAGAGGTCGTCCTTAAGTTCTCACTTGGCGCCCTATATCGTGGCGTGACGAACAAGAACCATGAGTTGATTCCATCCGTTGGAAGGTATTTGCCTGATTATCAGAAGAATGGAAGAGACAAATCCAAGTTGTTGAACCATGAGCGATTCGCATTGGAGATATTCGAGAAGGATTCGGCAGGTTTTCTCCCTAGTAAAGTTTCTGATCCGTGGGAGCTTATAGTCCTCGCTCAGCATCATGGGCTACCAACAAGGCTGCTGGACTGGACGCATAATCCGCTCGTTGCGCTCTTCTTTGCAGTGCAGTCGAATGATGACACCGATGCAGCGGTATATGCCTTGGAGGCAGGAGTTGTTCTGGATGTTATGGATACTGGAGAGCTTGGAAAGCATCCCTTGGAACTCCAAGAAACACGGCAGTTAGTTCCGAACAGTTCTTCTCCTCGGATCTCTGCTCAGTCGAGCGTGTTCACTGTCCATGCTCAACCCACAGATCCATGGACAGCTTCCGGGATGAAGAAGCTCACCATCCCTAAGGAGCAGAAGATGCAACTGAGGGCTGTTCTCTACAAATACGGCGTATCCTCAAAAAAGCTATTCCCCGGGCTGGATGGCATAGGGCGTACAGTTCGCTATCTGAAATTTGGAGGCCAAGCTTGAAGCCAGAAGGCGCTAACAAAAAGCTCATGTCGGACGCAGCAGACTACGAAGTAGCCACGTATGGCTTCGCCATTTTATGCGTAGCTACCGCTCCGCTACTGCACCGCATAGCTTGGCGTTAGGGCCCATGAATCAAATCTCCAATAGCTGGCAAGTACAAATTCAAGGTTGCAAATCTGACCTAGATCATCTTGCGCGCCACTTTGTATCCTCACCGTACCGAATTTCGGTTGATGAGCGAGGTGATGGTTTTGTTTTTTTGTCGGATTCGTTTTTGGCTTGTCAAACCTCCCAACAGGTGCTGAAACTCGCGAATGAAGAGTTGACTGTACTATCTGGAGTGTTACGGGTAACCCTCAGGTCACCTGAGCCATTACGCGCAGGAGCCGTGTATAAATGCAACGCATCTGGTGGAAGAGATGTCTTCGTCCACATTCACGAGGGAGTCCAAACTCGCGCAGAGTTTGGAGAGGTTACTGTCACAGTTACTGGTGCAAATGGCAACATTATCACCATGCCAGCTCTTCCTCCTAGAACAGTGTCCATTGCTCAACTTGCCTCAACTGACATTGCCGTTACAAAGGCCATGCGCTTAATTGCGTTGCCAGACCACAAAACTTGGGTTGGCATGTATCGAATTTTCGAAGTTATTGTGAGCGATGTGGGAGGTGAGCGCATTATAAAGAGGCGCGGCTGGGGGTCAGCTCAAGACTTGAATCGGTTCAAGCATTCTGCAAATTCAGTTGCTGTTGCGGGTGATTCTGCGCGGCATGGCAAAGAAAAGGACGAGCCCCCTAGGAAACCTATGTCGTTAGTTGAGGCTTCGGCGTATTTGAATAATATCTTGCACTTGTGGTTGTCGTCGAAAGGTGTGTAATGCGGTCTAACAAACAGAACAACTACGAGCCTTCGGCGCGGGCCGCAACGTGCCGCTGCGGCCGTCTTCATGGGCGATATTCGGTAGACTGAGCGCCAAAGAGAGAACCGCATGAAGAACGAAAATCTATTTGATTTCGACGGGAAACAGAGTTATCACGCTTCGTGGAGAGCAATTTCCGAGGCAAAGGAATCTGATAAAAGAGAGATTTGTAATAATCTATACTCGAAGTTCAAGAATTTTTCTGACAATGATTTTAAAAAAAATTTAAGTTAGAGTTTTTCCCTGCTTTTTGGGAGATGGATCTCGCATGCACGTTACTTGATAGTGGTTTTAAACTCTCAGAAGAACACAGTGGGAATGAGGGCCCTGATTTATGTGTAATCAACGATCAGGGAAATCGTATTTGGATCGAAGCGATCTGCGCTACAAGAGGAATAACATTGGATAAGGTTTCAATAGGTGAGCCCGGCCAAGCTCTATCCATTGATAGTGAAAGAATTATGCTCAGGTTAACTAGCGCTATTGCACAAAAAAGTAAAGTGCATAAATGCTATCTGGAGAAAGGTATATGCAGAAAGGATGAGCCATTCATCATTGCAGTCAACGGTTCGCTTCTCACACCGGGGCCGGGACTCGACGATTGTACACCCAGGATCGTAAAAGTAGTATTTGAAGGTGGGCGGAATGAAGTTATCTTTGACAAAATCACAGGCCAAATAGAAAGAAAACAAATTGAATATCGCCCAGGAATACATAAACACAACAACAGTCCGGTTAATCTGAACTTCTTTCGAATAAAAGAATTTGAAAATGTTAGCGCCCTACTATTTTCGGAGAGCTCCTTATGGTCAAGGCCTTGTGAAACTGGCAGTGATTATATAACGGTTCATAACCCATTAGCGGCCAATCCGCTGGCCGAAGGTCTTTTCCAGTTTGGATCGGAATTCATACTGGAACATAGTAAAGGCGAGCGCGAATTCCTTAAAATGAATAGCTATCGGAGATTCGAATTTCTATATGAATAAGATAGCTGTTTGGCAAAAAAAAGCTGCTAGACTGACGCCAAAACTACGCGTTTTTGTGTTACTCGCTTCGCTTAAACAATAACTCGGGTTCTACCTCGATTTTACGGACACTTCAGAAAAGCCACTAGACTTACCCCAATACTGCAGCGGGGCAAGTCCAAAAAGTTGTCTGTGAAAGCAGGTTAGAACCCCACACTAATTTTACGAGTACCACCATGATTCGTTTACTGACCCATCTGTTGGGCCCTTCTCGAACCGCCACCCCCAGGCTTTTCACTACCGCACTCCTACTCATCCTCACATCCACCCAACCCCTCATCGCCGCCACCAACGACCAACCATTTGCCGTGCTGGAAGCAAGCATTCCCGAGATGCAACGAGCCATGGAATCCGGCCAGATGACCTCCCGTGAACTGGTAGAACAGTATCTGATTCGTATCGCGCTCTACGAGGAACGGGTTAACGCGGTGATCGCGGTCAATCCGAATGCGTTGGCAGAGGCTGACCGGCTCGACGCAGAACGCGCTGCGGGACAGGTACGTGGGCCGCTTCATGGCATTCCCGTTGCCCTGAAGGACAATATCCATACCACCGACATGCCGACCACCGGCGGCGCGCTGGTGTTCCGGGATTTTGTGCCGCCCTATGAGGCCACGCTGACCACCAATCTGCGCAACGCGGGTGCCATCATTATGGCCAAGACGGTGATGACTGAACTGGCTAATTTTCTCGGGTCTGGCATGCCGGGCAACTATAGTGCGATTGGCGGCTATGGGCTGAACCCTTACGATCCCCGTCGTGACCCGCGGCAAGGTTTGGATGATGGCAGGCCGGTGATGGGGGTGGGTGGTTCGAGTTCGGGCATCGGCACGGCCATGAGTTTCTGGGCGGCCAATGTGGGCACGGAAACCTCAGGCTCAATCCTCTCTCCCGCCAACGCCAATATGCTGGCGGCCATCAAGCCAACGGTTGGGAGGATAAGCCGCTGGGGAATCATTCCCATCACCGCCGATCAGGACACTGCGGGGCCGATGGCGCGCTCGGTGACGGATGCCGCTATCATGTTGGGGGTGCTGGAGAGCATGGAACCTGATCCTCGTGATGCGGCAAGCAGCCGTTGTGAGGCGCCGGTCAACAACGATTACACGCCCCATCTGCAGGCCGATGGTTTGCGAGGCGCGCGGATTGGTATACCCAGAGCGTTTTACTACGATCAGGCACAAGTCCCCGGCAATGACGAAACCCAGGGCGGCCTGGACGATGAGGCGCGCGCGGTCATGGCGGCAGCCATCGAGGTGTTGCGACAGCAGGGCGCGATTATTGTGGACCCCGCCAATATACCCAGCGTTATGGATCAGGATCCGGCGCGCAACCTGCTTGCCAGCCCGCCCAGCAGTGTTCTGTCGTATGGCATGAAACGCGACTTTAATGCCTGGCTGGCTTCACTGGGAGACATGGCACCTGTGAGTACCCTGACGCAACTGCGGGAATGGAATCTGGCCAATGAAGGTCGGGGAGCAATCCCCTACGGACAGGCACGCATTGATGAGGCCGATGCACTGGATTTGCTTGAATCGCTTCCCGCCTACCAGAGCGACCGGGCACGCGATCTTTTTGTGAGTGCCGAACACGGCATAGACGAGGTCATGGCCGAACTAGAGCTTGATGCGCTGTTATTTCCTGGCTCCTCTGGCGCCGGCATAGCGGCAAGGGCCGGCTACCCCACGGTCATCGTTCCGTTTAGTCGTGTGGCGAATGCATTAAATCCGCCGCTGCCCGAGGGCTTTAATGCCGAGCCACGCCCCTTTGGTATCAGCTTTAGCGGCACGGCCTGCAGCGAAGCCCGACTGATCGAGCTGGCGTATAGTTTTGAGCAGGCGACGCGTGCGCGGATTGCGCCGGTGGATTTTCCTTGAGTTGAGCCCGGGGCTTTGGGTATTGAGGATAGATGGCTTGCGTGACAGTGCCGAAATCCAAGGAAAATAAAACATTTGATAGCTGCGCGATAACCACCTATAAAGTTCAAAGGAGGAACTAACCAATGCCCAAAGGGAAAACATCGCAATCTCTGCAAATCCGCAACAGCACTGCTGAATTCTTGATCTTCACGGCTCAGGCTGGTGAAGGCAGCATTGAGGTACGGGTGGAGGATGAAACCGTCTGGTTGACTCAGAAGCTGATGGCGGAGTTGTTTGGTGTCGACGTCAGAACCGTCAGCGAGCACCTGCAAAACATACTTAAAAACAACGAACTGGAAGAGGATTCAGTTATCCGGAAATTCCGGACAACTGCCGCCGATGGCAAACAATACAACACCCAGTTCTACAACCTCGACGCCATTATCTCAGTAGGCTACCGCGTCAATTCCACCCGTGCTACCCAATTCCGCCAATGGGCGACCGGCATCCTGCGCGAGTTTGCCATCAAGGGTTTTGTGCTGGACCGGAAGCGATTGGAAAATGGCAGTTTTCTGGGCGAGGATTATTTTGAACGCCTGCTGGAAGAAATTCGCGAGATTCGCCTAAGCGAACGCAGGTTTTACCAGAAGATTGCCGATATTTATGCAACCAGCATGGATTACAGAAAAGATGCTGAACTGACCCAGCAGTTTTTTGCCAAAGTCCAAAACAAACTGCACTACGCCATTCACGGCAGCACGGCAGCGGAGTTGGTGATGGCGAGGGCCGATGCTGACAAAGAACACATGGGGCTGACCAGCTGGGAAAAAGCACCTGACGGGAAAGCATGGCCTTGCGAAAAATGCCAATGACCATGGAAGATTGGGCGACAAAACTTGATGCGTTTTTGCAATTTAATGAGCAGGATATTCTGGATGCCTCAGGCAAGGTCACCGCAGAGGTCGCCAAGGCATTTGCGCTGACAGAATTTGAAAAATACAGGATTGTGCAGGATCGTTTGTTCAGATCGGACTTTGACAAAATGCTGGAAAGTCTGCCGACACTAGACCCCGAAAAATAATGGCCAGTCGGCTCACGTAACCCCTACTTCAGCGTCTTTCTTGCTGCTTGCAATCGGGCTATCCTGAATGTCGGGGTAGAACCCTTGTTAAAGGCACCAGATCGAGGGCATTACAAAACATGGATTCCATAGCAGCAGCACAAAACGATATGCGGGTCGCTTATTTTGGTGGAGCGCCGGGCATTGTTACCTCAGCAACAGCGTGGTTGGCCGCGGCAGTCGTTGCCGCTGTGGTCACGCCGCAGGCAGGTGTTTTTACGTTGGTGTTTGCTGGCATGCTCATATTCCCGGTGTCTGTTCTGCTGTGCCGTTTGATAGGCGCTCCCGGCAAACACAGCAAAGATAATCCTCTTGGGCCACTGGCACTTGAGGGAACCTTTTGGATGCTGCTGTCTATGCTTATTGCAATCGCCGTCTCGTTATACCGGGTTGAATGGTTCTTTCCGGCCATGCTGTTTGTGATAGCCGGTCGCTACCTGACCTTTTCAACTTTATATGGCATGCGTATTTTCTGGCTGCTCAGCGCCGCGCTTGTGGCGGCCGCAAGCATGTCGACTGTCTTTCAGGCGCCTGTGTTTGTGGGCGCATTAGCCGGTGCATTGGTCGAGTACGTGGTCGGGATTTTTGTGTTTGTGACGCACAGGCGTACGCTAGCGCAGCATTGAGGGTTTGTTATGTCTACCGTTATTGGCACTCAAGACATTGATGTCATCCCAACCTTACCCAGCCGGTCATTACCCGCAACCATCGCCTTTTATGCCAAGCTCGGTTTTGAAGGTGAATTGATTGATGACAATTACGCGATACTGTGTCGCGGGCCCATCGAACTGCATTTTTTCCCTCATCCCGAATTAAATCCCGCTGAGTGCTACTCAGGATGTTATGTTCGATTGAACAACGTGGATGATCTGCACGCTGAGTTTATGGCGGCGAACTTGCCGGCGCGTGGCATTCCCAGACTGGAACGTGTCGACGACAAACCATGGGGCATGCGGGAGTTTGCGCTGCTCGACAATGACGGCAATCTGATCAGGTTTGGTCGTGTCCAAAACCACCCGTCCAAAAATCTGCAACGAATTGTCTCGGTTTGACAAACAACACACTCTCTAGCGTATATTCCACCCAGATTTTGTTTGCCAAATCCCTCTAGAGATGCCTCTGATGACTCATTTTTTCCAACATCTGCAACGCAGATTGTTAATCCTGACGCTGGTTCTTTCCTTTAATGTGGGAGGTACGGCGCTAGCGCAGGACAGTGTTTCGGCGCTGACCAAAGCGGATGAAAGCGAATTTGATTTTACGCTGGACGGCAAGCTTGATGAGGCGATCTGGGGCCGCATACCTTATTTTGATGGCATGCGCGTGATTACGCCTGATACCTTGGCGCCCGCTGCCTATGAGACGCACACGCGCATTTTTTACACGGAACGGGGCATCTATCTGGGGGTGATGAACTATCAACCTGAGGGCTCGATTGTTGCGCGCATGACGTCGCGGGATCGTCAGATTGTGCGCGATGGTTTTGTGCTGATGATCGACCCGTCTGGGGAAGGGCTTTACGGTTATGGCATGCGCGTGAATGTTGGTGGGTCGATGAATGACATCACCATCCTGCCTGAACGCCAGTACAACACGCAGTGGGATGGCGCGTGGGATGGCAAAGCCACCGTGGTTGAGGACGGCTGGATAGCTGAGATGTTTATCCCCTGGTCGATGATGGCGCTGCCGCAGGTGACCGGAGAGAAGCGCCGCATCGGCGTGTATACAGAGCGTCAGATTGGTGCGAGCGGAGAGACCTGGTCATCGCCTGCGCTGCCGGGCACAGGCGCGCAGTTTTTGTCGTCGTTTGATCTTTATGAACTTGAAGATATCGAGCCGCGCCGGCAAATCACCTATTACCCCTACGTCGCCACCACCCACGACGCGATCCGCAATGACACGCCACTGCGTGCCGGTGCCGAAGTGTTCTGGCGTCCGTCGTCCAACACGCAATTGTCCGCGAGTTTAAATCCGGATTTTGGCAACGTGGAATCTGACGACGTGGTGGTTAATCTGACCGCCTTTGAGATATTTTTTGAAGAGAAGCGCTCGTTTTTTCTGGAAGGGCAAGATGTGTTTATCACCTCGCCGCGCGCCCGCACCAGCAGTGGTCCAAACGGACCAACCTCCATGCTCAATACCCGGCGCATCGGCAGCGCGCCCCGTTGGGAAATCCCTGCGGGTATCAGCGTGTCACCCACCGATCAAAGTCAACCCAGCGATCTGTTGGGGGCGGTGAAACTCACCGGTCAGAGTGGCAACTGGCGCTATGGCAGCCTTGTTGCGTCTGAAGATGATATGCAGATCCGGGGCACAAACAAGGCCGGGCAGCGTGTCACACTGAACAGCGAAGGTCGCGATTTCCTTGTTGGCCGCCTGGTGTATGAAGACACCTCGGCAGGGGGTCGACGTTCTATTGGCTGGATGGGGACGGATGTCTCACATACGAGTATTGATGCCGTTGTTAATGGCATTGATCTGCACTATTTTTCAGCCGACACACGCTGGGCCATTGATGCGCAGTTGCTGCACAGTGACGTGGGCGGCACAACCGGTGCCGGTGGTTTTGCTGATATCAGTTACCAGCCGCAACGTGGCCGGCAGCACCGAGTAGCACTGGGTTACCTGGACGATTCCCTTGAACTGAACAACCTGGGTTTTGTGAGCCGAAATGATTTTGTGCAAGCAGACTATACCTTCAGCAATGACCGGTCCGATGTTGAAGGTTTGCGGGCATTAAGCGACAGCATCAGTGTCGTCAATCAGTGGACTACGTCTGGGCGACCAACACGCTTATCGTTGTTTCTGAACCGCAGATATACCTTTCTGGACAATAGTGTGCTCAGTGCCAGTGCACGTTATTTCCCGCCGCGCGTGGATGACCGTCTGGGCCGCGGCAGTGGCATTTTTAGAATTCCCGAGCGTTGGGGGATGACGCTGAACTGGAATGACGACCCCAGTAAAAAACTGTCACCCGAGGCAGGTATCACCGCAGCACAAGAGGATCTTGGCGCCAGATCACTGACGTTCTCCGCCGGCATGACGTATCGACCCGTCGACAATTTCTCCGTGTTGTTTAACCTCAGTTATACCGACAGGGAAGCGCTGCTGGTGTATCGGAATAATGGCCGCTATACCAGTTTTGAAGCCACTCAATGGTCGCCAAATCTGAGCATGGATTATTTCTTGTCTGCAAAACAACAGCTGCGTTTCAGTATGCAATGGACCGGACTAAAAGCGTTCGAGGATAGATTTTTCTCGGTCAATCCCGATGAAGTAGCCAGGCTGCGCGTTGTCAATAAACCAAACGCAACGCCCGATAACTTTGTGATTAGCCGCATGACTTTTCAGGCCCGTTACCGCTGGGAAATTGCCCCGCTGTCCGACCTGTTTGTGGTCTACACGCGAGGCTCGAATCTACCGGGCTCTCAGTTCGACGATTACGGCAACTTGCTGATAGACGCGTGGGACCAGCCGATTGTGGACACCATCGCGGTGAAATTACGATACCGTTTTGGTTCTTAGTGAAAGTGAGTGGCCCGGCAGCGCTCAATTGGCCACTCTGACCTAAGTACTACAACTGGCGCTGCCAGGTCTGGGTCTGACATATCCTGAACATACAGCCCGTGACCAACAAGGTATCGCCTGACAGCTCAAGGCGCGAGTTGACGGTGCGGTCATTGCGGGGATCCCAGATCTTCCCATCGCCCCAATTGGTAGGACCGCTGGCGAGCATGTCCCAGATCATACGCTTGCCGCTATGCTCGTAAGGTTGCTCATTGCCTTGCGGATCTCGAGCCCGAAGAATCGTGCCACACAGCAGGTTGGTATCGCAGGCGGCAATGCTGACCTCCAGATAACCATCTTCTGTCAATTCAGTACGCCAGATGCCATGAACATCTTGCGCCAGCGCACTGAACGAGACACTCATCAACAGAGCAGAAACAAACGTGGAAACAAGGGCGGCATTGCTTTTGCGTTGAAGAGCGGGGGTCATCACCAGTTCCTTTTAATTGAATTCTATACAGTTACAGGTTCAGAGTAGTTTTTCCTGACCAGCCGAAGAATGCCTCACAATCCCCAGACAAATCAACAGCTGCGCGCAGTAATACGTGCTCATCACGGCGATGCCAGAGTATGCAAACGGCGACACAAACCGTTCAACGGCAATCAGCGTGTCGCTGATCATAAAAATCAACGCGCCCATGGCCACCCACAGGAACTGCTGATCGTTGCGAAAACCCGCCGCAATAGCCATCAGGCTGATGGCAATCATGTAAGCCGTCACCGGCAACTGCATGTCACCCGCCGCCGGCAAGATCACCAGCGTACACACCAGTCCATACACCAGAATGAGCGCGGCCCACGGCAGGCGCCGGGGTTGCCAGTTACGCTGGGTGACAAACAGCACCGTGTAGGTGACCTGAGCCAACAAAAAGGCCGCCAGCCCCTGCACAAACAACCCATCCATCGCCAATAACACATCACCCATCGCTGACAGTACCAGCCCCAACCCCAGCAGCGCCCGCACCCTGCCCTCGGTTCTGGTCAGCGCCAGAAACAGCAGCAAGGCAATCGGGATGATCTTGAACAACCAGCGCCAGCCCGTGGGGATCAGGCCTGGCAGTGCGATGTAAAACAGGCTGAAACCCACAAAGGCCGCCAGCCACAGCAGGGGGACCTGCGCGAGGATGTGAGTGTTGTCGATGTGGATGTGGTTGTGGCGGGGTATTGATGAGGGTTCATTCGAAACAGTTGTCATGGTTTTTTTTCTCATTTTTTTGAACAAAGTCTTATTAACGAAAAGAGTGCGAATTCTATTAAAGTCAGAAACGGTTCCGCCCCCAACGCAGGTATTCACCGGCAGTCATGGCAATGTTGGGAAAAGTCTGAATTAATTTTTGATCGCTGGTAATCAGTTTCAAGCTCAGTGATGTCGCCAAGGACACAAACTCACAGTCACATGCTGAGCAACCAGACTGTTGAGCCAACCTTAAAACATCCATTGAGTTGACCGTATATTCATTATCCGCAAGCTGTTGTTCCGCTTGCGCTTGAATCGCGATCGCCGTGCTCAGATCGATGATGCTTTTTCTGACATACATCGCCAATACGTTACGCAATTCGCTTCGCCAGAGTAATGGAGCAATCCACTGTGAATCGATGTGCAGTAATGAAACAACATTGTCGGTTTGATCCGTAGGCAGATACAGGTACGCAATGGTATTCGTGTCCGTTACGATCATTCTCTTCCCTGATGAATGGCTGCATTGATTTCAGCAGTGTCCAATCGTTCAACGGTGACTCTGTTACGCAGTGCTTGCGCTTTCTCGGCCAGCTCAACTGCGGAGGCACGCATGGGTTTGAATGTTTTTTCCAAACAATAAATCAGCTCACTGTTCACGCTTCTGTGGTGAGTGCTAGCCGCTTGTCTAAGTTTCTCGTACAAGTCGTCGGGGATGTTTTTAAACGTGACCGTTGCCATCAGCAAGCCTCCGTTCTTTAACAGTGGTTTCATAATGGTTTCATTATGGTTTCCTTGGCGATTGATAGTCAACAACCTATCCGGCTAATACCATAGTTGGGCTTTTAAGCAGTTTCAGAATTTTTGGTGGGCTGACGCCTCCCGTGAGCAGCGCCGAGAGGTACAAACGGTTTTCCTGTAGCGCTGGCTTAGGGCGTACTAGCAGTCCGCCCTACTCACTCAGCCGCTGAACATTGGCTTGATACGTTTGTTCAGGCAGTGGCAGATAACCGGTGAAGTGCATCCAGCTGCCGATGTTGGAAAACAGATGGCCCAGAAACTGCGTCGCGGGTGTTGGCTCCGTGCCTTCAACGCCCAAGGCGTCAGATCGCACATACAGAAACAGCGGGCGCGTTAACGGCTGGTAACTGCCATCTAACGCAGATTGCAGCGAGGGATACGCGGGGCCATTGCCAGCGTCGAGAGCAACCAGGCGCAGTGTATCCCAGTGACGATGATAGGCGCCCAGACCAAAAAATCCGAAGGCATTCGGATCGGCGGCTATTTCTGCGGCCAGAAATTCTTCGTCTTCACTGGCAACATAATCCATGCGGCTGCGACGTACTTCGCCGGTTACCTGAGTGGTGAAATAGTCGTAGGTCCCGGAGTCTTGTCCGCGACCATACAAATTCAAAGGTGCATCTGGCCAAGAGGCATTTACCGACTGCCAGTTGTTAACTTGCCCCTCAGAAGCAACCGCCCACATCTGTTCAAGCTCATCCAGCGTCAGGCTGCTTAACCATTCATTGCGCGGATGAGTCACCAGCGCGATGGCATCGGTGCCCAGATCAAAGCGTTGATACGGCACATTGTTGCCCACACAAATCGCAACCTCCTCGGCGTTGATCTCGCGAGAAGCGGCGCTGATCTGTATCTCTCCGTCACAAAAGCGCCTGAAGCCGCCGGTTGTTCCCGAAAAATTCACGGCTACCTGAGTTTCGGGATTTGCAGTGGCATACAAACGCGCTGCTTGCACCATGATCGGGTAAACCGTGCTGGAGCCATCCACAATAATGTCAGCCCGACTCTCATCGACTGATTCAAATTCAGGGGAGCAGGCCATCACAGCAGAGGTCGCGCAGATTAGCAGTAGTCTTGACTTCATGGGGCACTATCTCCGCATAAACAGGGCATCTGTCCTGACTCGGGATGAGTCTTTACTTACGTTTTATCATTACTCCAGTCAGACTTGAGTGTTGACCAGAATATTTTCAGGTTATGGAACTTTGTTTCCACCACTGCAAAGTGTTCATCCAGATGGTCAATGGCCTGATGAAGCTCAAGCTCTTTATCCTTCTCGAGTTCAGTCTCCAGCCGAGCAATGGCTTCACGTAACTCAACCAGCTTTTTTTGCTTTTCCTGTCGATTAGATATTGTCATTTGATCTCCGAAAACATCCCGCTATCAGAACAGCCTGCTGATGGCAATCAGCAGTAATGGAATTACAAAAAACACGCCGGCAATATAGGCAACAACGTACCACTTGCTGCGCATCGCAAGGGTGGCCAGTGTTTCAGCCATTTTAATGGGAACGTTTCGGGTGAACGGAATACCGTAAAGAATGGCGATAGCAAACACGTTAAAAAACAGATGGACCAGTGCAATCGCCAACGCTGTATCAGCCATCGGACCAGTGATAGCCGTGACCGCGAGTAATGCGGTGATGGTGGTACCAATGTTGGAACCCAGCACAAACGGATAAATCTGTTGAATAGTGAACACCCCGGAGCCTGCCAATGGCACGATCAGCGACGTCGTAGTTGATGACGACTGCACCAGCATTGTGATTGCGGTACCGGAGACCATTCCCGCTATTGGCCCCCTGCCGACCGCAGCATGCATGATGTCTCTGGCTTTACCGACCAGTAATTTCCTCAGGATTTGTCCCATGCTGGATATCACCAGCAGAATCATGACTACGCCAATAACAATCATCGCAATGCCGGCAAAAATGCCCGGCAGCCAGGACGTGATCAACTCCAGCACCTGCGACGCTGGTGATAACAGCGTACCCATAAAGTTTACATCACTCATACTCAGACTGGCTTCGGAGTACAGCATTTCAGCCAGTGCGGTCGCCACGCGTTCCAGCGGTCTGAACAGAATTTCCAGGGGCAGCAGAATGGCCACCGCACATAAATTGAAACTGTCATGCACGGTAGCGGCTGCAAAAGCCCTGCGAAATTCCTCACCGTTGCGCACATGCCCGAGACTCACCAGAGTGCTGGTCAGCGAGGTACCGATATTGGCGCCCATCACCATGGGGATTGCTATACCCAGTGGCAAGCCACCGGCAACCAGGCCAACGATGATAGAAGTCACGGTACTTGAGCTTTGTATGACCGCCGTAACAACCAAACCAATCACCAGCGCAATGATTGGATTGGAGGCAAAGGCAAACAGCTCCCGGGCATTGTCACCGGCTGCCAATTTAAATCCATCACCAATACCGGCAACGGCGGCCAATAACAGATAGACCAGCGCCAGTACCAAGAGCCATGACAGCCAGTTATTGCGATTATCGGCGGCTCCGCCGGGCTGTTCGTGATTAACTGTTGATGTTTTGTTGCTTGTGGACACAAGAAATCCCTTTGGCTTGTTATTTGGATAAACACACAATTACTGAAAAATGTGACAAGCTGATGAAAGCACACCAACTCAGCAGCGGGCGGCGATTGTAATACAAGTGCCAGCTGTCCGGTCAGCTTGGCATCGTAAACCTCACTGACTGCAGAGAATCTCAATATGACCAAACCTGTCGCAAAGCCCACCGGCAACCCATGGATTCGCACACTGATAATCGTGGCCTTTACGGTGCTGATCGGCGCTGTTTTATGGCTGTTGTTGCCAAAAGGTTCGTTCTCCAACGATCTGACCCGCGTGGGCCAAGGCCAGCCGGCACTGGTGATGCTGCGCGAAGTGCATGTGATGGGCGGGGATCTGGTCATGGAACAGATGCTGCACATCCAAGCTGAATTTCAGGACTCGGTAGAGTTTCTGGTGGTACACACCGGACATCCGGATGGACAGGCGTTTGCGGCAGAGCACAATATCAGCGATGGCTCGCTGGTGTTGTTTGATGCGCAGGGGCAAGTGCTGGGTCGCAGCGCGCGCCCGGAGTCTGCGGACGCGCTGCGGCAGTTCATTACAGAGCTTCTGTAAAAGCAGAACTGAATTTCTTTCACAACAACCACCACAACAACAACAACAACAACAGGGCATCCCTGCCCTGTTACGTCATCAGAAGTTTACGCGGGCACCGAGGAAGTACAGTGACCCAAACTTCTCGTACTCGTAGGTACGCTGACGATCGCCGTAGTAGCGCGCACCGGGTGTGTCGCTGAGGTTTTTGCCTTCGAAGAACACTTCATAGGTGTCGTTGATGGCATAACTGGCGGTCAGATCCAGCTGTGAACGGCCCTCCCAATACAGATCCAGGCGGCCGTCATTGGCATTGATCTCATTCAGATAATCGCTGCGATCGGTATACGACAGACGCACGCTCAGGCCATCTGCTTCATAAAACGCTGACAGATTGTAGGTGTGCTCAGACTGGCCTGGCAGATCAAAACGGCTGCGACCACTGTAAGAGCGGCCCAGATTCATGTGTGCATCGGTGTAGGTGTAGTTAGCAAACACACCAAAGTCTGACCAGAATCCCGGCAACATGGTCAGTTGCTGCTGCCAGCTGACTTCTGCGCCAAAAATGCGGCCATCCGGTGCATTTTCCGGACGTGTGATCAGTGCATTGTCGCCCTCAAATGTGCCGCTCAGCGTCAGCTCGTAGCGGTAATCCGCCAGATCCTTATAGAACACACCACCAGAAATCAGACCCAGCGGCTCGATGTAGTACTCAAGCATAAAGTCGACGTTGTTGGTCAGTGTCGGGTTCAGATCCGGGTTACCGGCCGCCACACGCACGATGGCGGACGAATCGTTTTCCACCAATCGCGGTACGATTTGCGGGAAGTTAGGCCGTGAAATGGAGCGGGTAATCGCCGCACGACCAATCAGGTTTTCACTGAAGCTGTAACGCAGTGTGGCACCGGGGAAGAAGTTCGTGTAGCTGTTGCCCGCCGTGCGTTTGCCAATGGCACTGGTCACTTCGTTAAACGAGGGTGAACTGGAATTCTGTTCGGTGCGTTCCATACGCAGACCCAGCAGCAACTCCGCGCGATCATACTCAACGCGAGCAGAACCGTAGGCTGATGAGATGTCTTCATCCACACTGTAGTCTGAAGTGATGGACTGCGGGATACGACGCTGGGTGATGGAACTGGCCTTGATACCATCAAGATAGGCGGTGACCAGTACCGGGTCCATTTTGACGCCGAGGTTATAACCGTAGTTGATCGATGGCTCATCGGTCAGGAATGTCAGCAGGGGCTGCGTCGGCGCTGATGTGGTACGACGATCCCGGTAACGCTCTTCGTCATGGGTCTTTTCACGACCACGGAATTTGATGCCCCACTGATAGGTTGTGGGCTGACTGAACAGCATGCCGGGCATCTCGACGTTAGCTTGCGCACTGACTTCGTCTTCAACACCGCTGTTAGAACGGAAGGTGTTTTCGCGGAAGCTCATGCTACTCACACGCGTCAATTCGCCGGTGGCAAACACGGAGTACGCGGGGTTATTGGCATCCTGCGAAAAATCATAACTGACGTTTGGACGCAGGCTGGAGCGCAGCAGCAACTCATCACGATTCGGATAGGTTTGTTTGGCGCTTGATACTGATGCAGAGTAATCCAGCGTGTAATTGCTCAACTCATTCTCGCCGCCAAATGTCACTGACGAAATGGTGTTCTGCTGCACGCGGTGGCGGAAGTGCTTCTGTAAACGCACCGTGTTAACGGTGCCGCTCAGATTGGTGGCGCCAGGCTGCAAAGTGCCCTCTTCCCACAGAATATCCGCACGGTTGCGGAACTCGTCATCGGTAAACTGTGCCCACGAGCCACGCAGGTAATAACTGTCGGTATCCGTTGGACGCCATTCCAGTGACGTGGTCGCCGCCATACGCTCACGACGGGTATCGTAGTCCTTGAACAGCGTTTCGATCAGGCTCAGTACCTCACCCTGCGGGCGATTGAGCACGGTCCAGACGTTCTCAACGTTATCCACCTGACGGCGTGTCTTGGAATAACTCAGTGACACCAGTGCGCCAAACTGCTGCTCGCTGCCAAACAGATTGCTGGCCTGCAAGGAGCCACGTGTGTCGCTTTTGCCGTATTCGTTGTCGCTGATACCGGCAGAGCCACCCAACTGCGGGCCACGGGTATCAAACGGTGAGCGCGTGACAATGTTGACCGCGCCAGCAATGGAATCGGCATCCTGATCAGGCCGCAGGGTTTTGGAGACTTCAATCTGGCTGACGATGTCGGACGGGATGGTGTCGAGGTCAACCGCGCGTGTAAAGGGATCCGGCGCGGGCATGCTCACGCCATTAATCGCCACCGCTGAGAATTCTGCCGGGGCACCACGCACGTTGATGTAACGTCCCTCACCCTGGTCACGCTGAATGCCCACACCGGGCGCGCGCTGCAAGGCTTCTGCAATGTTGGAATCCGGAAACCGGCCAATCGCGTCGGATGAAATCACGTTGCTGACGTTGTCGGCCATACGCTGCTGGTTCAGAGCACGTGCCTGACTGTCCACAATCGGCGACGCACGCACAATGATCTCTTCAATGACACCGGCGGGCAGCAGTGCCTGGGAAATGTTGGCACGCTGGCCGTCAGCCACGGTAATGCTCTGTGTGGTTGACTCATAACCCAGATAGTCGATGACCACGGTATAAGTGCCTGCAGGCAGGCTGCCCAGCGTGAATTCGCCCTGCGTGTTGGTCACGCCACGAACGTTCAGTTCCTGAATAGTGATCTGTGCGCCCGGCAATGCAGAGCCGGAGCGATCTTCAATACGGCCGGCAACAACGCCGGTTTGTGCAAAGGCTTCAGCTGCAAACATCAAGGCAATGGCAGGCACGGCGGTGCGTATCATCACCGGTAGAATTTTTTTGCGGAATCTTGATAGCGAAGACATTCATCGGCTCCAGGGCTTATATCGTGGGTTTGGGGTCGGTTTGAGATACCCTGCCGGCGAGTCTATGAAGTTTGTTTGACAGCTATGTGAAGGAAAGATGACAGTTGTGTGACAGTATGACCAATCTGTCACAAATGCCCGGATGACGAGATGATTGTGTCTTGGTTACACTGCCTGCTTTCATCCCCGATCAGGAATCCACGATGTACGTACCGCAGCATTTCAGCGAAAGCGACACCAGCAAACTGCAGCAAACCATCCGCGACTACGGATTGGGCCTGCTGATTGTGGCCGACAACGCCGGCATTGAGGCCAACCATGTGCCTTTTCATCTGTGTTGTGATCAAGGAAATGAGCTAGGCACCTTGCAGTGCCACGTGGCGCGCAGCAATCCGGTGTGGCAACGTCTGCAGGCGGGAGCCTCTGCTCTGGTGGTCTTTCAGGGACCGGACGCCTATGTATCGCCGTCGTGGTATCCAAGCAAAGCTGAAAACGGTCGCGCGGTACCCACCTGGAACTATCTGGCGGTGCATGCAGAAGGCAGCGTGCGGGTCATTGAGGATGCCGGCTGGCTGAAACAACACGTGCGCAATCTGACGAATCAACATGAATCCGGCAGGCTAAACCCGTGGTCGGTTGATGATGCGCCAACAGACTACACAGAGCGGATGTTACAGGCCGTAGTGGGCCTTGAGATCAGCATTCAGAAACTCACCGGCAAACTCAAGGCCAGTCAGAATCAACCGGAGCGCAACAAAGTCGGGGTGATCGCCGGACTGAGTGCGGAGCATCCGATGGCTAAACTGATTAGCTGAAACAAAATTCTCTTATTTTCAACCCGAGCACCTCATGATGAGCAATAGCCAGCCTTCAAGATTCTTGCTGCTTGCAGTCGTACTGCTGTCAGTACTGCAATTATCCACCGCACACGCAGCCGAACTGATCAGACACAATGTTGATGCCGATGACCATGCGATGGCGTTGTGGGAAAAATCAGTCCCCGATCCCAAGGGTCATATCCTGCTGCATCACGGACGCACCTGGAGTTCGTTGCCGGATTTTGATCTGCAGGTACCCGGAGAAGAGCTGTCACTGATGGACGGGTTTAATGCCATGGGTTTCAGTGTATGGGCACTCGATGCGCGCGGGTACGGTGGCACAGCGCGTGACAGCAGCGGCTGGAACACGCCGGACCGCGCCGCACAGGATCTGGCCATTGTGCTGGATTGGCTGCAGGCACGTAACGGCGAAAAAACCCACGTCTGGGGCTGGTCGTATGGATCGATGGTGGCGCAGCTGACCGCACAACGGTATCCGGATGCCTTCCGCTCAGTGACGCTTTTTGGTTATCCCACCGACCCGGATACAGACGTGCCTGTTGACACCAACAGCGGCGAGCCGCCACGTCGCCCGACAACAGCAGAAGCCGCCGCCTCGGATTTTATTGTGCCCGGCGCCATCAGTCAGCACGCTATCGATACCTTTGTGGCGGCTGCATTGGCGGCCGATCCGGTGCGCGCTGACTGGAACCAGTTGCATCAATGGAATGCACTTGACGGCGCGCTGCTCAACGTCCCGGTGTTGTTATTGCAGGCTGAATTTGATCCGCTGGCCAATACCGATGCCCACGCCCGTCTGTTTGTAAAAATCCCCAACGCCAACAAACAATGGGTGGTGCTGGCCGGTGGTGCACATGCCGCGCTGCTGGAAACGCCAAGAGCACGGCTGATCAAAGCGTCGGTGGATTTTATGCAGTGGATGGAGCAGTGAGATAACAGCTCAAACAATGATGAGCGATCCAAACTATTCCATGGTTGATAATCCAGACATTGCACATATAATGACACATATACTTAAGGAGGAGATTATATGGGCCAGGTCACGATTTATCTAGACGACGACATTGAGCGCAAAATGAATGATGCAGTCAAATCTGCTCAGATATCCAAAAGTAAATGGATAGCGCAACTCGTTCAGGAAAAAGTGGCCAATCATTGGCCTGACTCCATTGCTGAGATGGCCGGCAGCTGGGATGACTTTCCTTCATTGGCAGAAATCAGGCACGCCCAAGCCTCTGATACTGAAAGAGAATCACTTTGATGTATGTGCTTGACACTAATATCCTAATTTACTTCTTCAAAGGCATGGGTAATGTCTCAAAGAAGCTGTTGTCGGTTTCACCCAAGGATATTGGTATTCCTGCTATCGTCATTTACGAACTGGAATACGGCATTCACAAATCCAGCTTCCCGGAAAAGCGTCAACAGCAGCTAACTGAATTATGCTCCCTCGTAAACGTACTACCTTTTGGCGGCGCAGAGGCCAGATTGACTGCCGACATCCGGGCAAAACTTGAGAAAAGTGCCACACCCATTGGGCCCTATGATCTGCTTATTGCCGGCACGGCTATGTCAAACAATGCTGTGCTGATTACTAACAACACCAAAGAGTTTTCCAGAGTTCCCAACTTACTGATTGAGAACTGGTTTGATTAACACTGTAGCAATCATTTAAAGCTGTAATTGACCCCCGCATACAACGATCGCCCCATACCCGGCACACCGATTCCAAACGGAATGCCATTGATGGACATGGTCATCCCTTGCGCAACATAGGTGCCTCCAGCGGGCAAGAAGTAGAACTGGTCCAGCAGATTCTCGACGCCCAGATCCAGTCTGACGGATTCCCAGCTGTGGCTTAAGCGCAGGTTAAACAGCGAGTAACTGTCTGTGCCGCGTTCATTGCGCACCCCCGACACGTCGTCTTTTTTGCCGGCAAACACCCATTCGAGACTGTTATCCCAGCCGCCCAGTTCCTGCGACAGAGCCAATCGTCCCTGCATGGGCACAATGTTGTACAAGCCTGCGCCTGTGTCGGTATTCTCGGCATCGATAAAACTCAGGTTACCGGCCAGTGTCCAATCGCCGCTGGCATTGTTGGCCAGTTGTGATGCCAGTGTCAGGTCAACGCCTTTAAGCTCAGCCTGCTGATTCTGGTATTTGAGTACGTTGTACTGACCAGGGCGCCACATGGCATTAATAGCCACCGCATCAATGTAGTCATCAACGCGAGTGATGTAAGGATTGATACTGAATTCATGACGGGTATCTGCGCTGCGCCAGTTAAGGCTGCCCGACAGGGTCTGTGCCTTTTCAGGATTCAGTGCCAGATTGCCCACATAACCGTTGCCATCACCGACCAGATTATTCATGGATGCAGCCATGGTCCACGAGGACCATGGGTAAACCTCGTAAAGGTTGGCAGAGCGCACTTTTTGCGCCACACCCAGCTCCAGGTCAATCTGGCTGCTCAGCGCATAGCGGGTGAGCAAGGTCAAATCGACATTGGTATCCGTATTTTTCCGAGTGGCGCGGTTAAAGGCACTCGCCTCCATGGCTTGCATACCCATGGCGTTCATGGCGGTTGAGTAGCCATGTACGTCGTCGGCGTTGCGCATCACACGCTCGACCCGCGCTCCGTACATGAGCAGCCAATCGTCTGCGAGATTCAGTTCGTGTTCGGCAAAAATGGCCGTTCTATCACGCTGGCCATTGTTGATGTTTTCAAAGGTGCCAGGACCCATGGCGCCACCGGAGGCAGTCCAATAGTCTTCAAGCCGGAACTGCTGTAATTCTGCGCCGACACGCACCATGCCTCGGGCCGGCAAATCTATCTCTGCGGTCAGACTGAGCCCTGAATTTTTGGAATCAGAAAACATCGGCATACCGGAAGCGCAGGTGCCGGCCGGATCACCGTGGAATGCCATGGGCGAACATGCTGCACCACCCACCGCTTTTGATCCGTACCAGAACTGTCGGTCTGGACCAAAGTCCATGCCATGCTCAACTTGTTCGCGGTAAAAACGGCTTTGTATCTGTCCCCAGCCAGTCTCGCGCTGCCAGTTCAGATTCACCCGCGTCTGTTGATTATCCAACAAGTCCATACGCTGATTGGGATACATCTGGCTGGGCATGTTCTGATAACCGATCTGCACATCAAAGGTGTCAGCGCCGGTTTTATAGGCGACGCGCAGAGTGTGATTCTGAGTCTCGTACGCGGTTGAGCCAACCTCATCCAGAGGCAAGGTATGACCCGGCCGGCCGGTCTGTGCGATGGTTTTGAAATCTTTGGCAGCCGTGTAGTTGTCACCCTGACTGTAGCTGCCACTGTAGCTGGTGAACAGATTTTCACTGGTTCTGCTGAGCCGGACATTCAACCCAGTTGC
>CANHAR010000003.1 GCA_947458495.1 Gammaproteobacteria bacterium
ACCGAGGTCAGTCCACCGATAGTCATATTGGGATGATTTCCATATCCCCTTCGAATTGTTTAACAGCAGTAGTTTTCATAACAAGCGTTAAAACATTCATCTTACGAAAAGGTGCGAAGTTTTTTCCTTGTGCATTCAACTATTGCCTGCTTACAATCAATTACATTACTAGAATCGAAGTGAGCGGTATTGATCCTTCGTGCAGATGAGTCTGAAAAGCGCTTTGGCACACCATTCAATTGTTGCTCTTGCCATCGGGTTTATTCTGCTTCTGATTGGAAGGAGAAAGTTTCAGCACGATGTCAAAAATCTCAGAAAAATTAGCCTTGATCGCACATAACAATCGCAATCAGTACGTTCCTGCTGGACCTGCCCACTGCTATTTGGAGGATACAAATGTACGGACTCATTGGAAGCTTCAAGGCCGCGACTGGGAAGCGATCTGAGCTAGTCGCAATTCTTCTCGGAGATGTCGGTGCCATGCCTGGCTGCAAAAGCTACGTCGTCGCCGAAGATCCAGCCGACGCTGACACACTGTGGGTTACTGAGGTTTGGGACAGTGCCGCCCATCACCAAGCCTCGATGGAGATTCCAGCTGTCAAAGCTGCGATTTCGAAGGCCATGCCTCTTATCGCGTCGTTCGGCGAACATCGCGAGCTCAATGTTGTTGGCGGTCACGGCCTGTAAGCCCAGCGTCCCGCTGGCTGAAGCACAGTCATGCCCAAGCCTTCGCTCAAGCGGCGGGGCGCCCGTTTAGCTCCAACGTTAGGTTCCTCCATGCCAAGTGCCGCGATTAGTAAGTACTTTGACGCAACTGAGAACCGGAATATTCGGGATGACCTGATATTCGCTGTTGATAAGGTTACTGGACCAAAAGTCGCTGTAGACTGCGGCTGTGGGGCAGGTGCGGATATTCAATACTTAGCTTCAAATGGATTCGCCGTGTATGGATTCGACGTGGAAGAGGAGGCGATACTGAGATGTAAGGAGCGCTTTAAAGATATTCAAAGCGTGAAGCTGTCGAGGTCCTCCTTCAGCCAGTATGAGTTTCCAAATGTGTCCTTGGTTGTTGCTGATGCCAGTTTTTTCTTCTGCCCAAAGTCGGAATTCCCAAGTGTTTGGAGAAAGGTCTACGACTGCTTGCCCCAGGGTGGAATTTTCAGTGGCTCTTTTCTAGGCCCAGACGATACGATGGCAAGCTCAAAGTACAATCCTGATGATTTCTGGCCGGAGGTAGCGGTATTCGGCGAGGATGAAGTAAAGAAGCTTTTTGCCAAATACCAGGTGCTCCGCTTCAATGAGCATCGTACCTCGGGCGCAGCACCGGGCGGCGATCTTCATGATTGGCATATTTACTCAGTCGTCGCAAAGAAAACCTGACAAATTGCTGTACTCGCAAACAGTAGGTGCTATCGAAAAACCAAGATATGAATGCAACCAAATTGTGTATGCTCGTTAAGTCAAGACCACCAACTTTGAGTTCGAAGAGATAAGAAGAGACAAAATGCTGCAAACTATTTTTCAAACGATCCTGCCAGCTCATATTGATAACACCATCCGCGGAGTGAAGCTGCCATTCTATGTGTTCGCCTTTTTTGCGGTCGTCAGTACCGTACGAAGTTTCATCCATCTACTCTCTCCGGATGGCGGAGCGGGTAGCATCGCCGGAATGGATCTCTCGGTGCCTGGTGCGGACGGCATTATCTTTGCCTTTGGTCTGTGGGGAAGTTCGCAGTTGCTCTTTGCTTTGATTCAGTTGCTGGTTGTTTTTCGGTACAGGTCGCTGGTGTCACTCATGTACCTGATGCTCATTCTGGAAGTGCTTTTGCGCCAACTGGTTGGATATATGAAACCAGTCATATTTGCCCATACCCCTCCCGGCGCAATTGGTAATCAAATTATTTTGCCGCTGGCAGTGTTCATGCTGGTGTTGTCTGTGTGGAGCACGTACAAAACAAACACAACTGCAAGAGAGTCGCGTGCCTGATTGCGCTCGAAGGCCAGCCCGCCTGCGTGTGTCTCTTTCGTATGTCGTCACGCCTTTTCTAAAAACGCTAAAGCCACACCCACATATTTTCGCGCCAGATCAAGGGTGTCAGGCGCCACAATGAGGTTCAATCATGATAGAAGCTAACTGGCTCTTGTTTCTTGCCGCGTCCGTGGCTGTCATCGCCACACCAGGCCAAGACATGATTCTTGTGATGTCGCGCTCCATCACACACGGGACTCGGGCCGGTGTTGCGACAGCCGCAGGGGTCAGCCTGGGGTTGATCGTTCATACCGCGTTGGCGACTCTCGGCCTTGGCGCCTTGCTGCGGACATCCGAGTGGCTGTTCACAGCAATCAAGTTTGTTGGAGCGGCATACTTGTTGTACCTCGGGGCCCAGTTGCTACTCACCCGGACCGCGCAACTTACCGCAACCACATCAGCGCGCCAGTCCCAACTCAAGTTATTTGCGACGGGCGCAGCCTCAAACATCAGCAATCCGAAGATCGCAGTCTTCTATTTCGCGTTCCTGCCCCAGTTCGTTTCGCCAGGCACGAGTCATGCAACACTGACCATCTTCACCTTGGGTGTCGTGTTTGCAGGTCTCACGTTTCTCATCAAAGGCCCTGTTGCCCTGTTTGCTGGCCGGCTCTCGTCTTGGTTTCAGACACGCCCGAACGCACTGGTTTGGCTTTACCGGTTCAGTGGGCTGGTAATGGTAGGGCTCGCCGTCCGACTGGCGCTTTCGCGGCGCATTGACGCCTGACCCGGCTATGCAGCTAAAGTAATTGTCTGGCACCTTTTATGTGGTTGATGAAAATTGCATATCCAAAACATCTGAAAAAAAAGTGGAGGAAAACGAGATGGATTTTATTGAGCCTTACAAATTGACTGTGCTTGTTTTGGGGTTAACCGGTTTTATGTTTTGGATTCAGCTGGCAATAGCGGATATCGCGGGCATAAAAAAGAAACACACGCCGGGTTTTCTGATAGAACAAAATCACAACAGCTTTTTGTTTCGGGCTAACCGCGTATTGGCAAACAGTAATGAAAGTGCAGCCATACTGATCCTGCTGTTGTTGTTTGGCATACTGTCTTCGGCAAATCCTGCATGGCTAAACGGCTGCGCACTGGCATATTTTGCGGGTCGTTTCGGACATATGGTGTTTTACTACGGCAATTTTCAAATAGCCCGCAGTGTGGCTTTTGCGATCAGCTTTGTGAGTTTGCTTGGTATGTTTGTTCTGGGGTTGATGGCCTGGGTTTAGCTTGTTTATTCACTAAAGGCCATTGTGTTGCCAACATAAAACGAGGAAACAGATTGGACATCAGACTGGATAACCTGGAAAGCCCCCAAGTGATTGCGTTGATTCGAGAGCATATTGCATCCATGGAGCCAACGGCTCCTCCGGAAAGCCGACACGCCCTGGATCTCACGGGATTACGACATTCAGACATATCCTTTTGGGCGATTTGGGACGGTGATGTTCTTGCGGGTATTGGAGCCCTGAAGCGGTTGTCACCAGACCATGCAGAAATCAAGTCCATGAAGACTGCAGCGCCCTACCTGCGCAAAGGCGTGGCGTCACACATGCTGAACCATATCATCGGTGAGGCTCAGCGATGTGGCTATAATCAACTGAGTCTCGAAACGGGTTCAATGGCATTCTTTGAGCCTGCGAGGAAGCTATATGCATTATTCGGGTTTGTGGAATGTGGTCCGTTTGGGAGCTATGTTGAAGATCCCAACAGTGTATTTATGACAAAGTCGTTATAAACAAACCGCGTAACCTTAATCTTAAGTTCCATAAATAAGCCAGGCGGGCAACGTTAAGCACATGACCTACGATGAATTTAATCAGTTCTGCGCTTCCTTTCCGGCAACCACACATGTGGTGCAATGGGGTAACTCAGATGTTTGGAAAGTTGGTGATAAAGTGTTTGCGATAGGCGGGTGGAGTAACAAATCGGCACCGGCATTTACGTTCAAAGTATCCGATATGAACTTTGATTTTTTGAGCCATTGTGAAGGGTATCGACCGGCCCCGTACTTTGCTAATCGCGGTATGAAGTGGATACAGCAAATTGACAGTGAGGGTAAGCGGCGAGAAGAGCTTGAATACTACCTGACACAGTCTTACCGGATTGTTGCCGGCAGTTTGAGCAAAAAGAGACAAGTGGAACTGGGTATTGATTGTGATTCGTTTGACTAATACAAAGTGCTAGCATTCCGCTCATGCCACTTCTCACCCTAGCCGATTTCGACCAACAACTTCTCGCCCTCAAGGCCCTGCCCGTCCATCGTGGCCGGATGTTGCGCGCCTGGTTGAACGGCAAGGCGCTTGACGCAAGTCCACGTCGCCAAAAGGAAGAAAACTTCCTGCCGCTGTCGGTACGTAATGGATTGCCTGCCTTCAGCGAAGAGCTCGACGCCGTGGCGCAGATTCATTCCCGGCATCCGGGTGCCGATGATTCGGTACGCCTGCTGGTCAGGCTGGCTGACGGGCAGATGATAGAAAGTGTGCTGTTGCCGCGCGACGGGCTTTGTGTGTCGACCCAAGTCGGTTGCGCTGTTGGTTGCCGCTTTTGTATGACCGGCAAAAGCGGTCTGATTCGCCAGGTGAGCAGCCTGGAAATCGTGGCGCAGGTGGTACTCGCGCGTCGCATACGCCCGGTAAAGAAAGTGGTGTTTATGGGCATGGGCGAGCCGGCGCACAACTTGGTCAATGTGCTGGAAGCCATCGATCTGCTCGGCACTGAAGGCGCCATCGGCCACAAGAATCTGGTGTTTTCCACCGTCGGCGACCGCCGTGTGTTTGACCTGCTACCGCAGCAACGTGTGAAGCCTGCGTTGGCTTTGTCACTGCATACGACCAAGGCTGACCTGCGCGAACATCTGCTGCCGCGCGCGCCAAAAATTGCGCCCGAGGAACTGATGGAGCTGGGCGAGGAGTATGCACGCAAGACCGGCTACCCTATTCAGTACCAGTGGACGCTCCTGAGAGGCATCAATGATGGGCAGGACGAACTCGACGAAATTCTGCGCCTGTTCAAGGGCAAGTACGCGGTGCTGAATATCATCCCGTTTAACAGTCTTGAAGGTACGGGGCTGGACGCTGGCAATGGTGTGAGTTACGAACGCCCCGATGTCGCGCGCATCCGGGAGATCGTCAAGTACCTGCACAGCCGTTATGTGCTGACCAAAGTGCGTAACAGCGCCGGGCAAGACGTGGACGGTGGCTGCGGCCAGTTGCGCGCCCGTGCTGCCGGTTCTCCAGAACGTTATAGGCCAGACAGTATAAAATCGAGTACAGTGATTATCTCTGATCGGTAAGGGCATAAATCGTACGCTACGGGATATCCAGATGTCTTGAATACAAACGTGATAATCGACAGCATGTATTTACCCTTGCTGCTTGGCCTGCTTATACTCTTGCTGATATCAGTCTACATGGGAACAACTTTCCATCGTGGGGTCAGGCCTCACAAATAGAGCGCTGATAGTCATAAAAAACGCAGTATGGACTATCCATCCGGAGGGGCAATGTCTAAAGATCAATTCAGCATCCAACTATTTTTAGTGCATTTTTTGCTGATGTTTTTGTTCAGTTCATCTTCCGGTTTTGCGCAGGAAGCCATTGTCACCACTGACGTCAGGCCCAGTATGCAAGCATTGCGGATTCCCGCTGACACGCAGGTGCGGCTCGACGGTAACCTTGACGAGGGAGTCTGGGCGCTGGCACAACCGATAACAGATTTTCGTCAGCAGGAACCGGTCGAAGGCGGTGTGCCGAGTGAGCCGACCGAGATTCGTGTTCTGTACGATGATGAGGCGCTGTATATCGGCGCGATGCTCTACGACTCTGACCCTGATGGCATTCTTGCGTACCAGTTGCAACGTGATGCCGGTTTGAGTACCGATGACCGCTTTATGTGGATTATCAGTACCTTTGATGACAACCGCACGGGCTATTTTTTTGAAACCAATCCGGCCGGTCTGCTCGGTGATGGCCTGATCGAGGGCGGCGGTGGTTTTAACAAGCGTTGGAATGGCATCTGGAACATGAGAACCGCCATTCAGACGGATGGTTGGTCGGTCGAAGTGCGTATCCCTTTTTCGACACTTAACTTTGACCCAGCGCTGGAGTCGTGGGGAATCAACTTCCAGCGCACCATACGGCGCTATAACGAAGAGATTTTGTGGAACGGCTGGCGTCGTACCGAAGGCCTGTTCCGTCCAGTGCATACCGGGCAACTGCAGGGTCTGACCGGCCTGAGTCAGGGGCGCGGTATCGAGCTCAAGCCGTTTATTAATGCCTCAACAAGCAGGAACGCTGCGGCCAGTGCCGGTCGGGAAAGCGAGGCCAAAACAGGCATTGATATCACCTATTCTCTAACGCCATCACTGCGCGCCGCTGTCACCTTGAACACGGACTTTGCTGAAGTCGAAGTTGATAACCGTCAAGTGAATCTCACGCGTTTCCCGCTGCGGTTCCCGGAGCAACGAGAATTTTTTCTTGAGGGCTCCGGGGTGTTCTCGTTTAATTCGGCTGATCCCTTTTTTAGTCGGCGTATAGGATTGGTGGATGGCCAGGAGGTGCCGATTGACTTTGGAGCACGCCTTGGCGGCCAAATTGGTGACTATGAAGTTGGCGTCTATCAGGTGCGTACCGGCGATACCATGCTGGAGAACGGAGATGGTTCTTTTCGTCCTTGGGCTGCAGAAGACTTCACGGTTGCCCGTGCCAAGCGCCGGCTGTTTCAGCAGTCTCATGTCGGCATGATTTATACACGCAGGGCGTCGGAAGACACCCCCGGCAGGGTGACTTTGTCTGACCGTCATACGGTGGGCGCCGACCTGAACTTCTCCACCTCACAATTCCTCGGTCAGTACAACGCGCAAGTTGAAGGTTTTGCGCTGTACCACAATGACCCGGTCGCCGGAAGGGATTCGAGCTCGTCAGACAGGAGCTCGCGCGGTATACGCATGTCTTTCCCAAACGACCTGATTCGTGTGAATTCATCTCATCGTGAATTTGGGGAGCAGTGGGATCCGTCGGTTGGTTTTGTGGACCGTCGCGGTTTCCGGCGACATCAACAGACCTTCACGGTTGCGCCTCGCCCGCAGGGATGGCAATCCATCCGTCAGACCGAACACGAGATTGAGTTCGAATATTTGACCGATCTGGATAACCGTCTGCTGACCCGGAATATCGAGATCACTCCACTGCAAATAAATTTTGAAAGTGGAGACCGGATCGGAGTGGAAGTGGAACGTAACTTTGAACGTCTCGACCGTACCTTTACCATTTTCGGGCGAGGTGATAGTGCGATTCGTATTCTGCCCGGCGATTATCATTCGGATAGCTGGTCTGCCGGTATAGACACGGCAGGGCGGCGCATGCTCTCTGGCAGTTTGGAAGTTGAACGCTCTGAGTTCTGGGGAGGGGATCGTGACACGATTGAACTGTCCGGCACCATCCGTTCACGCGGCGGTGTTTCACTGACTGCCAACTATCAGCGCAATGATGTGACGCTGCCGCAAGGCGAATTCGACACCAATCTTGTGCGCGTGTCCGGTGCCTGGAATCTGAGTCCGTGGATCGCCGTGACGGGCAACGTGCAGTACGATGATCTGTCAGATGTCGTGGGTCTATACGCGCGCGTGCGCTGGATTGTGCAACCCGGAAATGATGTCTTCCTGGTGTGGAGCAACAACTGGTTGTATGACGATGGCCCGCTCAGCGACAGCCGCTTCACCACACTGTCCAGTGGTGGAGCATTAAAGTTAAATTACACGCTGCGGTTTTAAACGGAGATCAAGTTGGGAAAAATAACCAATCTTGTATGACGCCGAGACCTTAATCTCTGAGAAAGTCTCAGAAATATCGGACTTGCTGCTGCAGCTTGAGAAACCGGTTTTGATTGGAAAATAATCTCGCCACTCATTCCATACAACATCAGGAGTTGTTTGAATTGAAAATTCCAGAGCCACTCAAGAAGGGCAGCCGCATCGCAGTTACTGCATTTTCGGAAGGTATCTCGTCGCTGTCGCCCCTCCATGGGGTTACCGGTGATCTACGATGTTGATATAGGGCATGTGCCGCCCAATCTGACGCTATTTAATGGTTGTTATGCGGAAATTGGCCTATTGAATGGCCAGGGCAAAATGAGGCAGTGGCTGAAGTAACAGGCGGAACATCACAATGGGTTAATGACAAAAAATGATTTTAGTACTGGACCATGACCCTGATTGGGTAGCGAGTTTTGAAAAGGAAGCCAACAGGATTCGTGCGGCATTAGGTGCTAACCTCGTGAATATTCACCACATCGGCAGTACTTCAATAACTCACACAAAAGCAAAACCTGTCATCGATATGCTGCTGGAAGTGTCATCACTTGATGAGCTGGACCAACAAAGCGCATCACTCCAAGCGTTGAATTACGAGGCCAAAGGTGAGTTTGGTATTCCGGGCCGCCGTTACTTCCGGCTGGATGATGCTGCCGGGCGCAGAACACATCAGGTGCATTCGTTTGAAGCCGGGTCGAAGAATGTTATCCGACATCTCGCTTTCAGGGACTACATGCGGGCACATCCAACTATCGCCACAGAGTACGGTGAGTTAAAGCAGCGCCTTGCCAAAGAGAATCCAGACAATATGGCAGCTTACATTGATGGCAAGGATGCATTTGTCAAAGAGCATGAGCGGCGTGCATTGCAATGGGCGTCATGTGACACACATAAAACAAGACCTTGATCCATGTACAGAATCGTCAATGTAATCGACTATCCTGCAGGAATGGAAGCTGCGATTGCAGGCTACAAAGAAATATTTCTCACCACAGATCTTAACAACTTTTATGAAAAGTTCGGCTGGACACAAATGGACAATGGATACAGTCCGGATGGCCAGGTATCAAAAATATGTAGAATCGCGGTATCGCTGAAATGACATGAAGCTGATGTCATGCGTGGAGTTGTTCTACCCTTTATAAAAATATTTGGAGAAAAAATGTGGTCGACATTCTGATGGTTGTGGCAGGGGTCACTTTGTATCTGATACTTGCACATTTTGTCAGCTACAAACTCGGAAAGAATCGAATTTTAAAGAGGCAGAAATGGGATCTGAATATCTGCTGCGGGAGAACCGACGGCGGGGGAGTGAATGCTGATATTTTCCAGCACGATCAACTACCGGGTTTTGTACAGGTCAGCAGTATCTATGACTTGCCCTTCAAAGACGCTGAGTTTGAAACAGTGTTGTGCTCACACACCATAGAGCATGTTGAGGATCCTGAGAGGTTCTATGCGGAATTACAGCGAGTGGGCAGGCGCGTCACTTTAGTGGTGCCGCCGCTATACGATGTCGCGGCCGTTCTTAGCATCATGGAGCACAAGTGGATCTTTCTGACATTCAAAAAAGAGCACCACAATTTGCCGGCATTTGTGAAATTGCCATTTGCTGATGTTATTCAGAGGCGATTTGGACAAAGGAATAATGCCTGAGTATTTTTTGCTGTGTTCGGTGGGGCATTGCTTTTGCTGAATAATCCGTCGCAAAAAATACTTGCATTACATACTGTGCGCTGCATAGTATGTGCCGCACAGTATGAGGCGGGAAATGACAACATCTTCACTTGAAAAAATGCGGCTGGAGCTGCGACGCGGTGTATTAGTGCTGGCAGTGCTTGCATCGCTCAGGCAACCGCACTACGGCTATTCACTGCGCAAGCAGCTGCTGGCGCGAGGCATTGATATTGATGAGGGTACGCTTTACCCGCTGATTCGGCGGCTGGCAGAGCAGGACTTACTGGACAGTGAATGGCAACAGGCCGAGGGTCGGGAGCGGCGTTATTACCAGTTATCCGACAAAGGGACAGAGCTGCTGATGCAGCTCACTGACGAATGGCAAGTTCTGAATGCCGCGCTGGGTCATATCCTTGGTGGCGTGGCAGAGGAGGCAACATGATGGACCTGGTGGCGCGCTATGTTGCGGCCGTGCAGCGCGAATTGCCGGAGAGCAAACGTGAAGAAATTGGCCGTGAACTTAAAGCCAATATCATGGATCAGCTTGACGCACTGACAGACCAACAGGGTGCCTTAAGCGAAGCCGCTATTAGCGAAGTTCTCAAACGTATGGGCCATCCCGGTCGGGTGGCGAGGCAGTTTGTGCCGCCACAGCCATTGATCGCCATCCACTACATGCCGGTTTATCAACACACTCTTTTCCTGGTGCTGGGCCTGTTGTTTCTCTTGCAGGTGGTGCAAACCGCGCTGGTCTGGATGTCCAGCAGCGACATGGGCATCATCGCTTACCTGTTCGCTGTGGCACGGGGTTTTATTGAGGATTCACTGTTCGGTTTTGCGGTCATCACGCTAATTTTCTATCTGATGTCGCGCCAGACGCATGAGCAAAATGATGACTCGGACGCCAACTGGCAGCCGCAGCAATTGCCAGATGCCAGCCACGGCTGGCAGGTGATTTCACGACAAGACATTTTCTCAGACCTGGCAACCTATCTGTTCTTGTTGGTTGTTATCTGGTATCCGGCAGTTATGACGGTCGAGCAAACTGACAGTGTGCGCATCGCACTGAGTGACCATGCCCACCAGTTTTTGCGATGGGTCAGTCCATTGCTAGTGCTGGGGATTGTTGCCAGTATGTGGCAGTTGCGCAGGCGTCTGTGGAGCCGACGCATGCTGCAGGGCAATATTGTTCTCAATCTGAGTTTTGTGATTGTGACCCTGATGCTGGCGGTCTTCACGCCACTGCTGATTCTTGATCAGGCTCAATCGCCAGGCGTGTATGACCTGGCTCTGCTTGAGCGCAGCGCGCAGGTCACTTTGATCATTATTGCCTTGTTCCCCCTGTGGGAGGCGGGCCGCGATCTGTTGAGACTGCGCCAGTTTTGATGTGACAAGGGAATTTTTGTAAACAAACCAGGGTCAATTCAGGAGAGACACAAGCGACAAGAATTTGCGTTGACGACCGGCGGATTTACGGTCCGGGCTCGTCGCCATCGCCTGGCCACGATGAGTTTATTGGTGGAACTGTCGCAAAACTGTTAGTTTCGTTCAAATTGCCGGGCAACCGCTTTAACTCAAAAAAAATACTCAATAAAGAGGGAAAAATGATGACAACACGCAGCAGCCCGCCTTGGGCGGAGTCTCTGGGACATATTTCATCGCAGATGCCGGCGGTGCCAGACGAGTCGATTCCGGGCATCGTGGAGCGCCATGTACACGAGGCACCCGATGCCCCTGTCATTTATTACCTCGGACTGCAGATGACCATTGGCCAGGTTGACGATTTGGCTAACCGCCTGGCCAATATGCTGCGCGGTCTGGGCGTGGAGCGCGGTGATGTGATCGGTTTGCACCTGCCCAACTGCCCGCAATACGTGATCGGATTGCTGGCAGCAGCCAAACTTGGTTGCCCGGCTTCGGGTGTCTCACCGCTGCTAAAAGCGGATGAAATTGTGTATCAGGTAGGCAATGCCAACATCCGCGTATTGATTACCCTTGATCAGATGTTTGCAGCTTCTGCTGCCAGTCTTGACGGCCGCTTGCCGGATCTGAAGGCGGCGATTGTCACCGGGCCTATTGATTTTCTGCCGGGCTGGAAAAAAACCCTCGCAGCCTGGACTGGAAAAGTACCGCGCACCGTGTTGCCAACCCTGAAACACATCCGTGTGTGTGCGCTGTGGCCTGACATACTAAAAGCAGACAATACCCGCGTATTTGAACCGTGCCGCATGGAAGATGTGTTTATGATCCAGTACACCGGCGGCACCACCGGCAACCCAAAAGGCGCGGAGTTGTCGCTGCGTAACGTTCTCAGTAGCGTGATTCAGAACGAAACCATGGTCGAGTACGAAATCGGCCGAGAGACCTTTGCCAGTGTGTTGCCGTGGTTCCATATCGCAGGTCTCAGTGCCCTGTTTATGGGGATTCGTAAGCGAGCCCTGATGATTGTGGTGCCCAACCCGCGTGACGTTAAAACCTACTGCAAGGCCATGATCAAACGACCGCCAACCGTGCTTGGCAATGTGCCCACGCTTTACCAGATGCTGCTGGATGAGCCGCTGTTTAAGCAGGTGGATTTCTCGCGCTTAAAAATTGCCGTCTCTGGTGCGGCGCCGGCGCCGGTGGAGTTGATTCGCCGTGTGGAGGAAATCATCGGCCAAGGCAAGTTCTGCGAAGCCTACGGTCTGACGGAGACCAGTCCTACACTCACCATCAATCCCCCTGGCAGAGCCAGGCCCGGCACCATCGGCGTACCGTTGCCCGGTACGGATATCCGCATTGTTGATGCGGAAACGGGCACCAGAGAAATGCCCTTTGATGAACCGGGTGAACTGATTGCCAGTGGGCCCCAAGTGTTTCGCGGATATCTGGGGCTTCCCAATGAGACCAATAAGGCCTTGCGCAGTTTTGACGGCCAAACCTACTTCTACACCGGCGACGTGGCGCGTATGGACAAAGATGGTTACATCACCATCTGTGACCGCGCCAAAGACATGCTGATTGTGGGCGGATATAAGGTGTTTTCAGTGGAAGTGGAAAACAAACTGAAGGAAGTACCGGAAATCGAGTTATCCGCTGTGATTGGTACACCGGATAAGGACAGGCCCGGAAACGATGTGGTCAATTTGTATGTGCAGCTTTCCAAAGTGGGTAAAGAGCTCGGCGACGATGCTGTACGCGAAAAAATTCTGGCGTTTTGCCGCGACAAAATGGCGGCATTCAAAGTGCCAAAACATATCCACATCATTGCCCAGATACCCCTGACCCCCGTGGGCAAGGTGGACAAAAAAGCACTGCGTCAGTGAGGCGAGTATGGACAAGGACGTGTCGGGCAATGCACTAAAACGCGGGTGGTTTACGCGCTTTCTGGACTCTGTGGAATGGTTGGGTAACCTGCTACCGCATCCGGTCACGCTGTTTGCGGTGCTGGCGCTGCTGATGATCCTGCTGTCTGGATTATTCGGCGCGATGGGCGTCTCGGTGCCGGACCCGCGGCCGTCGGCCGCTGAAGGCGCAACCATTGAGGCGGTCAGTCTGTTGAATGGGGATGGCCTGCGCCGCATTCTTGAAAATCTGGTGCCCAATTTTGTGAATTTTGCGCCGCTGGGCGTGGTGCTGGTTGCCATGCTTGGCGTCGGCATCGCAGAAAAATCCGGGCTGTTGTCGGCGGTTGTTCGTGGCATTGTGTTAACGGCCCCCAGACACGTTGTCACAGTGGCCATCGTGTTTGCCGGGGTCATTTCCAACACAGCCGGGGAAATGGGGTATGTGGTGCTGATACCGCTGTCAGGTGCGGTGTTTCTGGCACTGGGCCGGCATCCACTGGCAGGCATGGCAGCGGCGTTTGCCGGCGTGTCCGGTGGCTACAGCGCCAATCTACTGATAGGTACAATTGACCCCTTGCTGGCGGGTATCACCCAGGAAGCCGCCCGCCTGATTGACCCCTCCTATGAAGTGGATGCGACTGCCAATTGGTACTTTATGGCGGCGAGCACTTTTGTCATCACCATTGTCGGGGCGCTGGTCACCACCTACATTGTTGAACCCAAACTCGGCGCTTACGATGATTCACAGGCGGATCCGTCGGTGCTGGATAGCCGCACCATGGAAACCATCACACCGCTGGAACACAAAGCACTGCGGCGAGCCGGTCTGGCAGCGCTCGGGGTATTCGCGCTGATGGCATTGCTGGCACTGCCGGAAGGTGCCCCTCTGCGAGATCCGGTCAGTGGTAATTCCGGTCCGTTTTTCCGCAGTATTGTTGCCTTTATTCTGGTGTTCTTTCTGGTGACGGGTGTCGCCTACGGGCGTGTTACCGGGTCGATGCGCAATGATCGTGATGTGATTGATGCCATGGCATCAGCGATATCCACGCTGGGTCTTTACATCGTGCTGGTATTTTTTGCAGCGCAGTTTGTGGCGTTTTTTGGGTGGTCAAATCTTGGCATTATTACCGCGGTCACCGGTTCAGAATTCCTGATAGAGGCTCAGTTAACCGGCCCGATAGTGTTTCTGTTTTTTATTGCCATGTGTGCCATTGTGAACCTGATGATCGGATCGGCATCTGCGCAGTGGGCGGTGACCGCGCCGGTGTTTGTGCCCATGCTGATGTTGATCGGCTATTCGCCGGAGCTGATTCAGGCGGCATACCGCATTGGTGATTCCGTCACCAATATCATCACCCCGATGATGAGTTACTTCGGGCTGATTCTGGCGTGGGCCTCGCGCTATAACCGACAGATTGGTATAGGCACACTGATTGCCATCATGCTGCCTTATACAATTTTCTTTTTTATTTTCTGGGTTACGTTGTTCTACGTGTGGGTGTTTGCGTTGGGATTGCCGGTAGGGCCTGGTACGGGCACGTATTACCCCGGTTAAACCGTGACCAACAACAATTCAAATAAAGGACATTCGTGACCATGTCATCAAAAACACTGCCATTGTTTCTGCTAAATCGTGAGCGTCGGCTTGAAAAAATTGCCAACGCGGCAAGAGCGGGCTGAAAACAACTTCAGGGGCGGCGCAAAATGGAAAACATGCAACTGGTGATCGACCTGCACATTGAAGGCGCGCGTCAGGGTCCAGGCAGCCGGCAGGCCACTGAAAGAGCCATTGATTTTGCAGTGTCAGATCGCTCAATACCGTTAGAAGTTGCGGATATCGGGTGCGGCACAGGAGCCTCGGCAATATTGTTGGCGCAACTGCTCAATGCCAATATAACGGCCGTTGATTTTCTCCCGCAGTTCCTCGATGTGCTCAGAACCAAAGCCGATCAGCTCGGTGTCAGCGACAGAATCACCACGCTCGCATGCTCCATGGAAAGTCTGCCCTTTACGGATGAGCAATTTGATGTCATCTGGTCAGAAGGTGCCATCTACAATATGGGTTTTGAAAACGGCATTCAACAATGGAAGCGTTTGCTAAAAGCCGGGGGTGTGTTGGTGGTGTCAGAGATTACATGGACTACTGCGCAGCGGCCTTTGGAAATACAGGACTATTGGGACACGCACTATCCAGAAATCGGAACAGCATCATCAAAAATGAAGGTGCTGGAAGATCATGGTTACACGCCGTTGGCCTATTTTGCTCTCGGAGAAGAATGCTGGCTGGAAAACTACTACCAGCCATTGCAAGAACGATTTCAGCAGTTTCTGGCGAGACATCATCACAGCAGCGAGGCTACTAATCTGGTGGCAGCTGAGGAGCGGGAGATCAGCCTCTTTCAACAGTTCCGGCAGTACTTCAGTTACGGTGTTTATATTGCCCGCAAAAACTCTTGATGATTGGTTCATGCTGTAATTTATTGTCATACTGCTGTCATGAGTTTTTCCTTACTATCCGCAACGGTTTGCATTGTTTAAACCGGCTATTTCAAAGGTTGCAGATTGTCATGAGTCAGCGTTACTGGGAATTTTCGCGGTTAACCGTTGTGTTCACGTTGTCACTGACCATCCTGGCGGGCTGCGTCCCCGCCACTAAAGACGTGGATAGTCAGGCTGTTGCTCCCCATCTTGAGTGGCTGGCGTTTCGGGTGCGAAGTGACGCCAACGTATCATTAAATGCTGATACCGGCTGGGCCGCGCCAGAGAATTCAGCGGCGGATACTCAGTATGACCAACCGTTCCGCTTCAGGATTCAGGTCAGATCAACAGTGTCGCCCCCCGAAGGCCATTTGCTACGTCTGCAATACCGCCACAATGGTGAGACATGGCACCCACTTGGGTTTGCGAGGTTTCCGTATCCTGATTTTGCGACACCGGTTGTGTCTGTCATTGCTACCGAGGCTTACACACATGGTGAGGAAACCGAGCGGCTGCTGGGCGCGGCCGATCTGCCATGGGATGACGGTGCCGGCGTTAATGCGGTAGATTCGACACCGGTCTGGCGAACAACAAATGATGCGCTGGAATGGGAGTGGCCATTAGTAATCAGGCGTTTCTCCGATGGTCCAAGCTTTGCTGAAGACGGCGATATTGTTGAGTTGAGAGTGGTGGACGGGCAGGGACGTGCGCTGGCAGGACAGCAAAGCACCGAAATACGTCTGACCGCTGCGCCCGGACACTTGGGCGGTACGTTTATTGAAACGCCTAATCGTATTGGCCCGTATCAGTCTGCGGCGGGTCATTTGTATTTTTTTATGGAGCCAGCGGAAACCGACAACTGGTTTATGGCGGTGAAGTCCACGGATGCCGGGCAATCATGGCGCGAAGTTGATGGCAACAAGCGCCCGTATACTGGTGACCTTGAGAGTGTCTCGTCGGCGCAAACAGGATCCGTGATTCATTTGATTCATCAGGTCAGTCGCGAAGTGTTCTACCATGCTTTTCAAATGGATGATGCCGGATCCGCGCAAGGTCAGTGGCTTGTCACCGATGAGAGCATCGCGACACCTGACGAGCCGCCAACGCAGTTTGCAGATCTGGTGGCCCGCAGCGATGGCAGTCTGGTGACGCTGTACGGCGGCGCTCAACGCCTGTTTATGCAGAGTCGCTCTGCACAAGGCGTTTGGGGTCAGCCGCAGGAGATTGACAGCGATGTGCCGCCCGGCTTGTCAGGGCCGGTGATGGCGATTGCTGCAGATGACACCATCACCATGGCGTATACGGGGCGCGATGGTAGCGGATTTGTGCGTCATCTTCGTGCGGATGGTTCGTTGTCGGCACGGCAAGCGTTCTCTGCCAATCTGGGTACAAGCGATGATCAGAACGGCGCTATTGTTCCCATGGTGGTGTTCGCGGAAACCGGGGAAACCGTGCTGATTTATCGCGAGCAGACGGGGTTTTTGTTTGAACGACGCTTTTCCAGTGATGGTCTGTTATCAGCGCCGGTGCAGGTCGCACAGAATACGGTCATTACCAATGCCGTAGACTCTGAGCAAGTGGGTGCAGATCTGATTTTGCATGATTCACGTTTGCATCTGCTGTTTATTGATGCACAGTCGCGCTCGATTTTTTATACGCGCTCAAGTGCAATGGGCAACTGGTCAGCGCCGCAAGCGGTGGTTGAGAATATTCAGGCAGCGTGGGTACGCGGTTCTGTGCACCGCGACGCAGCGGGCAACCCGGTGTACGGTTTTGTCTTTGATGCCGGTTCTATGGGCGGATCTGGCTTTAATCGTTATCAGGCGTTACCGCTGCAGCCCGTTGCACAGTAAAAAAGGCCACAATTTTGTGACCCTTTCTTTCACTGCCATATCATCAGCCTTCAAGAAGCGCTTTCAGATAGGCCACATGCCTGGTAAAAGCGCGCCGTCCATCGGCGGTTAGTGCCACACGCGTGCGAGGCTTTTTACCTAAGAAGTCTTTTGTGACTGCAATGTATCCGGCCTTTTCAAGCGCGGTCAGATGTGTTGCCATGTTGCCGTCACTTGCGCTGATCAGTGCCTTCAGCGTGCTGAACTCCATCAATTCAGCCGAGCTCAGAGCATTCAGGATCGATGTTATGCGCAGTCGGGTTGACTGGTGAATCACTTCATCCGGGCCTTCCATTACACTCTCCTCAGCCACAGGCCGCCAGCAATCAGACTGCCGCCGCCAGCAACGCCCATCCACAGTGAATAGTAATGTTCGATGTTGAAAAAACCAAACAGGATTGCCAGTGCGGTGATCGCGCCTATCCAGAACAGTCTCATCCCGATCCACACACCAACACCCATGTAAGTGCATGCCCAGAACAGAGAAATCAATGCGTTGAACTGTCGGGCATCCAAAGGCCAGACGATGCTTACCATTGCCACAAAAAATGCCAGTACCACACCTTGTGAAACGCCCATGCGCATGGCGACCTGCGCCGATTGGCCTGCTTGGTTGGTGTCACGTGCGCCTCGTCGTTTTGCTTGCACGCTGGCCAGCACGATTGTCAGTGTGGTGCCGGTGAGGATGCCAACAAGCCAGGCCATATCAGCAAGTGCCGGGGCAAACTGGGTCGTTGAGTTGGCTACCAGCCATACCATTCCCCACAATATTAAAAAGGGGGCGGCGTCACCGTAGCCATGGAGTTTGTCAACGCGCGATCGTGCATCATTGATGTCTGACAGTGCCTGGGCAGCTTCGTCTCGGCTGATTTGCATAAGATGTCTCCTGTGTGTTTGGGGTAGTTTGTGTTGAGATATTAACTTTTTGAATCTGTTGAAAGTCAATATGGAGAGTACTTTCTAACAAAGAGTACAATCTGTCAATAATTATTTCTGCCTTTGACAAGCACTGATAAAGGAATAGACTGAACTCGCAGGTGCAGGTCTCTCACAACGGCAGGATGAGCTGGTGATTAGAACGTCGGTACACAGGGTGATTGTGTTTAGCATGGCTTTGCTGTGCCTGGTGTCGTTTGCCAACGCCGAATATTTTGGACCACAAAGCACTGAGGAAGTCACACACTATTCCACCACTGACGACTACATCTGTTCCAGAGCGACATCAGATGACAGGACGGATATCCCTTCACAAGAGATATTCACACCTGCTCATCAGGGTTGCTCTTCCCCTCCGCTTCACCCGGTACACCCGGTTTTATCGCAACGCTCCACCTCTTGGAAAATACGCGGTCCGCCCTCGCAGTTCTGAACTGACTTGGCGATTACCAACTATTTTTGCAATTTGTGAGGAGTACGCTATGCATACGATCAGTCTATTTCCCGTTAACCGTGTTGCCCACATGGTGCAGCCTGATGAGTTTAACGACCTTGATATGAATTCCCCGGCCACCGAGTTTTTTACGGATTTTAAGAAACACAGACCCTTGACGATTGAAAGTTCGACTCTTGCGGTCGACGTGGAATCGCTGATGCGAAAGGCGCATGTGCGCATGAAGCTGGTGGTGGATGTGGACAATGAGTTTGTTGGCACCATCAGCACGGAGGAACTCAGCGAACAGCACTTTATGATCCGAATCGCTAACGGTGAGCGCCTTGCCGACATCACCGTCAGCGATATGATGTGCCCCAAACACGAACTGCTTGCGCTGGATATTGAAGAACTGCAGCAGTCCACCATCAGGGACATTATTACGGCTCTGCAGCGTTCTGGGCAGCAGCATTGTCTGGTGGTCGACCGGCACAACGATCATATTCGTGGGCTGATTTCAGCCAGCGATGTGGCGCGCCGGCTGCATATGCCCATCAAGATAGAAAAAGTCCCGACCTTTGTTGATATATTCAGGTCAATCAGGAGATAGGCTAAGTGAGCGGCGGATGCCAGACAAGCAGAGTGTTCTGATCGGATTGATCGATCCCAAAAGCCCCGCCAATGTCGGGGCTGTGATGCGCGCCGCCGGGTGTTATCGGGCAGATAGTGTTCGATACACCGGCGAGCGCTTTGGGCGTGCAGCCCGGTACCAGACAGATACCAAAAACATGGCAACAAAGATTCCGCTGCAGCAGGTTGATTGCCTGCTGCAGGATCTGCCGCCGGCAGTAAAAGTTGTTTGTGTGGAGTTTGCTGAGGGCGCGCAGCCATTGCCGGGGTTTATCCACCCGGCGCATGCGCTGTACATTTTCGGGCCGGAAGACAGCTCAATTTCTCAGGACATCATCAACAGGGCTGATGCTGTTGTCTACGTCCCCACGGTGGGCTGCATGAATCTGGCCGCCAGCGTCAATGTGCTGCTGTACGACCGGCTTAGCAAAGCTGCCGGATCACCTGTGGGTCATCACACGCTTGTCAGTGACGAGGATTTGATAAAAAGCAGTCGGGATGTTAATAATCGCCTGACCGTAAATCGCCAGTGACAAGGAAAAATAATGAACAAAAATAACGCTGCATTGCTATGTTTGAGCCTGGCCGCTGCCAGTCTGTCAGCCCCTGTGCTGTCACAGGACTGGGTGCCCTCGCGTTACGGTGCAGATGACAGGATTGGTGCAGCAAACAATCTCAGCACGGACATCGTTGTGGATGCCGCCCGCCTGATCACCACGGGCAAGGTGTATTCGCTGGGTGTGGAAACTGCAGAAGATTCACCCGCCTATGGCACTCGCACCTTTACCATCGACATTATTGCGTCCGGCGCAACTGTGCCGGTTGGTACCGATGTGGTGACGTCCAATGACGAGCGGGTGACCACCAGTTTTGGAATAGGATCCCAAATTGACGGTCTGGGGCATCTCGGCATTGGCAATCAGTACTACAACGGTCTGACCAGCGAGCAGATTGTTGCCGACGGCGGACTGGCCGAGCTGGGAACGCACACCATTCCACCCATTGTGACTCGCGGCGTGTTGCTGGATATGACCAGGCACTTCGGCGTCAACATGGTTAGTGAAGGTACGGCATTTAACCGTGCTGAAATCGAGGCGGCCGCCAGCGCTCAGGGCATTCAGATCCGATCAGGCGATGTGGTGTTGTTCCACACTGGGTGGATGCAGTTGCTGGGCACCGATAACCAGCGGTTCATCTCTGTGCAGCCGGGTGTGGGCGTGGAGGGCGCAGAATATCTTGCTGACCTTGGGGTGGTCGCCATTGGTGCGGACACGCCGGCCCTGGAAGTGATTCCTTTTGAAAATCCCCAGCGTGTGTTTGCGGTGCACCAGACTTTGTTGGCCAAGGAAGGGGTCTACATTTTGGAAAGCATGAACACTGCTGAGCTTGCGGCAGACAGTGTTCATGAATTTATGTTTGTGCTCGGGCAGCCAAAATTCAAAGGTGCGGTACAAACAGTGATTAATCCGATCGCCATTCGCTAAGGGTTTGTGCTCCCGGTGGGGGAGCTCAAACAGCGTTATCGTCAATCGGCTGTTGGTGCTCGTCGACAACAACATTACCGGTTATCGACAGATACAGGGCCGCAAACGACGCCTTGATCCACATGATGGCCGGAAACACACCCACCAGCAGCAAAGCCAGGCCAGCGAAGAATATGAAGATCGACACAAAGCCAAGCGCAAATATCTTAAACGCATGACCACGAGTGATTCTCCAGCTTGCCTCTACCGCCGCAATCGGATCAAGCCCTTCATCCATGACCAGATAAGACACAAAGGCCAGTCGACAGGCCACATAAATGCCTGGGATCAAAAACACGATCAAACCAATACCAATCAGTCCAAAGGTTAACAGTGATGCAAGCACCACGTTGATATAGTTTTTGAAGCCATCAAAAATGCGCTTCACTTCGACCTGGTCGCCACGAACGGCTTTTACAAAGATCATGTCGGCGCCGTAGTTCACGATCGGGTACAGCAGCAACGCGTAGGCGGTGCTCAAAAATTGCAGCAAGGTATCGAACTCTTCGCCATCCAGTTCAAGCGGCGCCATAAACACCACTACCACCAAGACTGCCAGGAACAACACCAGAAAGTTGTTCTTTATGCTTTTCCAGCCATACGCAAGCGCACTGCCAATGCCAGCTTTGGGCATGGGTTCCCGATCGTTCATCGTCTGATTCATACTGTGCTCCATAGAGTGGGTAAACGGATTGATGATTCACTCTTGAAGCGGAAAGTAGCCTCGTCGCCTGCAAATGCAAACCTACCAAGGTAGTGTTTTGCAGATTCCTACTTTGGTAGGGCACTGGTTTGTGATGCGGGTGGTATATTTTGGCCATAAAGACACCGTTCCACTGACGACATCCTGGCAGCTGCATGCTCAATTACGACAACATCAATTTCGACACTCTGCCGCTTTGGTTGAGCTTTGTCTTGTGCCTGTCGATGACCGCGGGCGGCTTGCTGATACTGTTCCGATTCCATCAGACGCGAAAAAGCAGCAGCTTCCAATATCTGCAAATTTTCCTGATCTTGCTGTATGTCTATGGCTATTACAGTTTGTGGAGCGGGATTCTGTTGTCGGGTTTTATGCAGATCGAAAATGTTCAACGGGTTGCATTGCTGCTGGCGCAAATGGGCGCACCCTTTTTGATGGTGAGTCTGACCATGTTGTTGGTATGGGCAGCCCGGCTGCAAAAACGGCCAGTGATGCCCGTGCTGCTGTTGACCGCCGTCTCCAGTGCCGTGGTCGTGTTAGCGCTGGTCTGGTGGGGTTGGTCGCTGGCAGACAGCCTCTCCAGCCTTGGGTCCGTTGTGGCCATGACCAGTACGCTGGCATTGCTGGGGGTGTTACTGAGTGGAAAGCAGCCATTCATCAGTCGACTCGGCAAGCGATGGCTGATGATGCTGATTTTTGCCTCCGGCATTATTCATCTGTTTGTATTCACGCCACTGACTGCCTATCAACATTTTAATGGTGTGTTTGCGTTTCTGTTTTATCTATTTAATACCGCAATGGTTGTTGTCTATTGTTATGAAGCGACAGAAGAAACGGCACCACCCTCGTTGCCGCTGGACGACATATTGCATCGCTATGGCATCAGTAAACGAGAAGCCGACGTGCTGCGTGGCATTTATGCCGGGCAAACCAACCAGGAGATTGCCAACCAATTGTTTATCTCATTGCAGACCGTCAAGGATCATTCATCGCGCATTTATCAGAAGACCTTCGTCAAAAACCGGGCGCAATTGACCACACTGATTCGTGAGAGCCAGAATAACCATCCTGGTGTATCAATCAGGTCCTGACCTTTGAAGGGAAAGAGGTCAGTATGGGTGCGATGTATTCAATGACTTACGGGCCATTGATATCTGGACAGGTGAGGCAGACCATCCGGAGCGGTGTGATTGGCAATAGACGGGCGTTAAACCGCAAAAACGGAGGCGGTCTGCTTAGCATCACACGCGGTGTCACACACGGGGTTTACACGCGGGGAAAGCGTGATTTTTTAAAAGGAAATAGGGATGAACATATTTGACAATTTCTGGTTTTATATTGTGCTGATCGTGTTGATTACACAGTATTTTGGATACCGCAAAGGCATGACAAAACTCGATCGCAAGGTCAGCAGCATCAGTGACAATGAGATTCAGAAGGAACTCGATAACGTTAAGCAGCGGCTGATTGTGCTGGAACGCATCGTTACCGACAAAAATTATGACCTCAATGATGAGCTCAGCAAGATCAAAGGGTTGTAAGTTCCGTCTGACAGAATTGGGTGACTGTCAAGCTTGGTGGCAGATGCAGCATGCATTACTATCCGGGCGATAACATCACGTTGGAGCTCACACTATGCTGGATCGCATACTGAATAAAAACAAAGCACACCATATCTGGCGCTTTTTCAGATCAGGCGGCTTTGATCAGGTGAGGCTGGAAACCGCTGATGACCTGCGGCATTTGTCTGAGTTAGACCCCAAACTGTGGACTGTCCTCAATTGCCCCACCACCGGGCTGGAGTTTGATGCGCGCACCGCAGCATTGCTCGATGCTGATGGCGATGGCCAGATTCGTGTGCCGGAGATTCTTGCGGCCGTGAAGTGGAGCTGCGAGCGCCTGGTTGATGCCGGCATCCTGTTTCAGAATCAAGGTTTGCCGCTTGCTGCCATCGCAGATCACGACGCCGAAGGTGCCGGCATAAAAGCAGCCGCCATGACAGTGCTTCAGTACATGGGCAAGTCGTCGGATGATGCGCTGGAAGTGGCTGATCTGTCCGACATCACACGTTTGTTTTCTCCGGATTATTTTAACGGTGACGGCGTGGTGGTGGCAGAACTGAGCAACGAGGCAGACGTACGCCAACTGATCCATGAGGTTCTTGACACCCAGGGCGGGTCACCAGACAGAAGCGGCGTCAATGGCGTGACCTCGGCATCTGTTGCCGCATTTTATGCGCAGGCGCAAGCGGTGCTGGACTGGCACAAGGCAGCGGCAGACGGTGATGTGCAGTTTCAGCCGCTGGGTGACAAAACCGCAGACGCTGTTGCTCTGTTTGAGAAAGTGCAGGCCAAAATTGATGACTATTTTGTGCGCTGTCAGCTGGCTGCGTTTGATGCGCGCGCGGTGGATGCGCTAAATCCGGCGCCAGCGGTTTATGCGGTGTTAAACAATCGCGCGATCAGCAACAGTGATGCAGATGTGTCTGCCTTACCCCTGGCATCAGTTGGTGCTGGTCAGGCGCTGCCATTGGGTCAAGGTCTTAACCCCGCTTGGGCGGGCGCCATACAGAATTTGCAGGATAGCGTCATTAAGCCCCTTTTGGGGGATGCGGCAGTCAAACAGGACGAGTTAAGTGCGGGGCAGTGGGCTGAGGTATCGGCACGCTTGTTGGCATGGCGAAACTGGCAAGCCTCGAGACCTGACACTGCGGTGCATAAGCTGGGTGTTGAGAGATTACAGGTGATCGTAGATGGTAACGGCCAGGAAAAACTGACAGCACTGATCGAACAGGATCTTGCCGCCAACAGTTTTGGCGCAACGATTGATGCCGTTGAAAAGCTGGTGCGTTATCAGCGTGACCTGGTGACGCTGCTGGAGAACTTTGTTTCCTTGAGTGATTTCTACCGAGGCAAAGGCAAGGCCATTTTTCAGGCGGGTACCTTGTATCTGGACCAACGCAGTTGTGAGTTGGTGATGCGGGTTAACGATATGGCGCGTCATACAACCATGGCGCCCTTCAGTGGGTGTTATCTGGTGTATTGCACCTGCGAGCGTCAGGGCGAGGCACCACTGTTAATTGTGGCAGCAATCACCGGAGGCAAGGTGGATGAGTTGATGGTGCCTGGCCGCAACGGAATTTTTTATGATCGTCAGGGCCGTGACTGGCTCGCTACCGTTAACAAGGTGGTTGTTAAGCCTGTCAGCCTGCGGCAGGCGTTCTGGTCTCCGTATATTCGAGTAGCCGCATTTATCGAAGCACAACTGCACAAGTTTGCAGCCTCGCGTGACAAAGACATAGAGAACAAGACCACGGTGGATGTCCCCCTTGTGGCCGCTCCCAAAGCTCCCGCCGCCAATTTTGATATTGCGAAGTTTGCGGGTATTTTTGCGGCCATGGGGCTGGCGGTGGGCGCCATCGGCACGTCGTTGGCCGCGTTAGCCGCGGGACTGTTTGCGTTAGCCTGGTGGCAGATACCGCTGGTGCTGGTGGGGGTCATGCTGTTGATTTCCGGTCCTTCAGTGTTTATGGCTTACCTGACGTTACGGGGCCGCAATCTGGGCCCGTTGCTCGACGCTAATGGTTGGGCCGTGAACACGAGGGCGCGTATAAACGTGCCATTTGGCGCCTCACTGACAGGACTGGCTACATTACCGGCAGGCGCCAGTCGCTCGCTGATTGATCCGTTTGCAGAAAAGAAGCACCCATGGAAAACCTGGGTAGTCCTCAGTATGGCGGTTATTGTGGTCGCCGCGCTCTGGTACCAGGGCGTATTTGCGGGCTTGCTGGGGTGACCAGTATCGCGCATTATCCAAAGCGGGTGATGTTGACGGTGTTTACGGCACTTGATCTTTATCATTCTCCGTTTCAGAAGTTTTATCCTTGCTCAGGAGTCAGTCATGGTCAACAACTCAAATTCAACCTGTCTGGTCTACATTGCCACCAGTGTTGATGGATTTATTGCGCGCCCGGATGGTGATGTGCAGTGGCTGGAGCGACCGGAGTATTCAGTTGAAGCGATGAAGGGATTGTCGTATGAGCAATTTATCACCGACATTGATGCCGTGGTGATGGGCCGAAATACCTTTGAAAAGGTACTAAGTTTTGGTGAATGGGCTTATGACATTCCCGTTGTTGTACTGACAACACGTGATATGGAAATCCCTGATCGCCTTAAAGGTTTGGTGTCGGTTGATGCCGGCAAACCGGAAGCAATAATTAAACGTCTGACACAAAAAAAGCTCAACAGAATTTACATTGATGGAGGTTTGACCATTCAGGCATTTTTGCTTGCCGATTGTATCGATGAACTGATCATTACCCGCATACCGGTGTTGCTGGGCAGTGGCTTGCCGCTGTTCAGTATCACGGGTGCAGAACGAACGTTAAAATTATTGAACGCAGTGTCTTCAAAAAATGGATTTGTTCAGGAGCGTTATATCGTTACCTGAGGAGAGAGTTTATGTTTACTTTGTTTATTGCCAACAAAAATTATTCGTCCTGGTCTTTGCGCCCATGGATATTGATGCGTCAACTGGGCATCACCTTTGAAGAGGATCTGGTGCCGTTTTGTGATGGCTCCAGTTGGGAGCTGTTCCGCAAGTTCAGCCCCAGCGGCAAAGTCCCGTGCCTGATGGACAATGGTGTGGCGATCTGGGACTCCATGGGGATTACCGAGTATCTGGCAGAGCGCCGCGAAGGTGTGTGGCCTCGTGATGACCGGGCGCGCGCTTGGGCGCGATGTGCCGCCGCGGAAATGCATTCGGGGTTTTCAGTGTTACGCGATATCTGCGGCATGAACGTTGGTATTCGTGTGGCGTTACACGAGATTTCGCCTGCGCTGCAGCAGGATCTCAACCGGCTTGAAGAACTGTGGTCTGAAGGTCTGCAATTATTTGACGGCCCGTACCTCGCGGGCAGCTCATTCACCGCGGTAGATGCGTTTTTTGCCCCGGTTGCCTACCGTATTCAGACCTACGGCCTGCAATTGAATCCGGCATGTATGGCCTACGCACAATTGTTGCTGGAGCTGCCAGGCATGCAGCAATGGCAGCGTGAGGCGCTGGCTGAGCCGTGGCGTGACCCCGCTCATGAAGACGGTATTCCTGCGGTTGGCCGGGTGACGGCAGATTTTCGCCAGACTGCCGGGCAATCTGCCGGGGACGGAGGCATCGGCGGTTGATGGATCAAAGCCTGAGGCATCAGAGCGTGCCCCGTGTGTCCTCAACCCGCAGCACACCTGTTACTGCGTTTGCTCTGCTTGCGCTGGGTCTGATAATGGCCGGCTGCGCAGCCAGGCCGGCGCAGGATTCCATCGCCTTGTCTCAGTCATTTTTTGACCCTGGTGCACAGACAAATATTGTTGAAACCCGCGGCGGGCTGCACTGCCGCATTTTTCATCCGCGTGAATGGTTAACGCCTGATGCGCCGTCTGGTCAGCGCAAACAACACCCGCTAGTGATCTGGGGCAATGGCACTCACGCCAGCCCTGCGGCCTATCGCAGTTTATTGGAACATTGGGCCAGCCATGAGTTGATAGTGGTGGCGTCCATGTCACCCAATGCCGGTCGTGGTGTTGAAATGCGCGATTGTCTGAATTACATGCTCACTCAGAACTCTGATAGTGCCAGCCCCTTCTTTCAACGCGTTGACAGTGAGCGCGTGGCCGCTGCGGGCCATTCTCAGGGCGGTGGAGGGGCGATCATGTTGGGCCGTGATGAACGCATCACCACCGTGGTGGCAATCCAGCCTTATGTGCTGGGCGAGCGGCATAACCCGCAGGCGGCCGCCAATCAACGTGGGCCGATGTTGTTGTTGTCGGGTCAGGAGGACTTTAGTGCGAGCGCCACGACAAATCAGCAGCCGGTGTTCGATTCTGCCAATGTGCCGGTATTCTGGGCAAACCTGCGCGGCGCTACGCACTTTGCGCCCATGGATACCGGGGGCAGTTTTCGCGGGCCCATGACGGCGTGGCTGCGCTGGAAATTGCTTGACGATGTGCAGGCGGCGCGGATGTTTGAAGGCGAGGGCTGTGTGTTGTGCGCGGATGAGCGTTGGCTGATTCAGACCCGATAAACGCCTTTGCCCGCAACGGCCTTTTTGCCAGAGTCTTCCGTTGGGCAAGAAGCTGCCGCGTCAGCGCTGGCTGATCTGCCCGAGCAGATTATTGATCTCGCGACTCAGATCCCCATCATTGCCGGCAAAGCTCAGTGCACGGCGCGCAAAACCTTCGGCTTCACCATAACGCTGTTGCTGATAACGGATACTGGCCAGCCGATACCACAGATAACCATCACGCGGGCTGATGCGCAGAGCGCGCTCACTCACGGCGGCGGCTCGCTCCAGGTCGCCATCGGCAATTGCCTGATCTACCGATGCCAGCAAGGTCGATGCCGGTGTTCCCGCGGGTGCAGCACGCTCCCGTGGGGTTTCCGGTACCGGCTCGGGCGGTGGTGGTGCTGTCTCGGGCTGGGCTGGAATATCTACCCGTTGTGGCGGTACCTGAACCGGAAAGGATCTTGCGGCTTCCTGAACCGGCGCAACCGGTTCGGCCGCGTCACGCACGGAGGCGGGCTCACTGGTGGATACCGGAGCCCCGGGGCGTGATGCCCCGCTATAGCTGGCGCAGGCACTGAGCAGGCTCAGTAACAGTAAAACACTGATTCGGGTCATCATGGGTTTAGGTTCCTGACGCGGTCGATCAAGGTGTCGAGCAAGGTGTCGGTATTGTCACAGCGGGTAGCCGGGTCAGGCAACTGTCCAGCTCTGAAGGGCAGCATCACGGCAGTACTGCAGTCAAGTCCGTTCCCGCTGCGCACGGGTTGCTCGGCAACACGCTGGAATACGATGTCGGAGGGGGCAAACGACTGTCGTGGTTGTATGTCGAGTCTGCCCATAATGTCTGTCCATACCCGCAGCGCACCAGAGGATCCGGTTAAGCCGGTTTCGCGGTTGTCATCATGCCCAAGCCAGACCACGCCAACCAGATCGCTGCCATAACCTGCAAACCAGCTGTCGCGCAGATCGTTAGTGGTGCCGGTTTTTCCGGCAAGGGGCAGGTTGTTGTCGAGCCGGTTAATCATGTTGCGTGCGGTACCACGTTCAAAAACGCCTTGCATGGCCCATTCCAGCAGAAACATGTCGGCCGGATCAGCGACCTGCTGAGTTTCGATGCCATAACGGGCAAGGCGTTCACCGGTGCCGGTTGTCACTGCTTCCACGGCGCGCAGCGGTGACCGGAAGCCGTTGCTGGCCAGCGTTTGGTACATCTGCGCAACATTCAATGGGCTCATGTTCACGGAGCCCAGCAAGACCGAGGGGAAGGGAGGGGGATTACTCTCAAGGCCCAGTTCCCGCAAAGTCTCCACCACATCGGCAACGCCGACCTTCATGCCCATATCAACGGTGGCCAGATTTAATGAGCGTTGCAGTGAGTCGTACAGATACACATCGCCATACATCTGGTTATCGTAGTTACGCGGTGACCACGAGTCGCCGTTGTCCAGTGCGATTGTTACCGGCGCGTCGCTGAGTATGCTGGCCAGAGTAAAATCGCCGGACTCCAGAGCGGTCAGCACCACTGCCGGTTTGACCAGCGATCCTATCGGCCTTACCGCCCGCAGTGCACGATTAAAGCCTGTATAGCCGGGTCGTCTGCTGCCGGCTACCGCGCGGATATCGCCGGTACTGGCGTCGGTGATAACCATCGCAGCCTCAAGCGGATCGCCTGCTGGACGGTCTGGTCCGTCAGGCACCTCAACAGCGGCGACGGCATCACCAAGCGCTGCTTCCATGGTGTTCTGAACGCGAAGGTCCAGCGTGGTGAAGATACGCAATCCTTCAGTCTGCAGGGCGTCGGCATCGTAATCGCGCGACAGGTCATTACGCACCAGGTCCATAAACGCCGGATAACCACTGCCGCGTTGCGTCGGCCGCGCCGATACACTGAGCTCTTGCGCCTGCGCCTGCTCCATTTGTTGCTGGGTGATAAATCCCTGGTTCATCATTTGCGCCAGCACCACATTACGCCGGTCGGTTGCCCGTTCAGGATTGCGGCGCGGATGGTAAAACGACGCACCACGCGGCAATCCGGCCAGTAACGCCAATTCATCCAGCTCGAGCTCGTCCAGTGGGCGCCCGAAGTAATGTTCTGCCGCCAGCGCAAAACCATGGATGGCGCGATTGCCGTCCTGGCCGAGGAAAATTTCGTTCATGTAAGCGCCAAGGATTTCGTCTTTGCTGAAATGCAGTTCGAGGGCCAGCGCCATCAGCGCCTCTTCGATTTTCCGGCGAAGTGTCTGTTCTTCAGTCAGATACAGATTTTTGATCAATTGCTGTGTCAGCGTGCTGCCACCCTGCACAATGCTGCCGGCGCGAATATTGGTGACAAAGGCGCGGGCAATACCAATCGGATCGACGCCAACATGGCTGTAAAAGCGCTGATCTTCGACGGCGATCACGGCGTTGACCAGATGTTCAGGAACGTCGCTGAGTGCCAGAGGCAGCCTGTCCTCGCCGGTATCAGGATTTATCTGCGCAATTTCTACGGGCTCCAGCCGCGCGAGTGCCAGCTCCCCGGTTGCTTCGTTGCCGCGTAATGAGTTTACCCGTCGCCCCAGAAAGTCGACATCCACATAGACGCTGGGCTCGTCTCCATCCCAGAAACTGAAGCCGCGAGTCCACAACCTCACCCGTGAGCTGCTGGCGTTATACTCCCCTGGCTCGTTGACCTGATTGGCTTCGCGGTAACCCAGCCTTTGCAAGGTGTCGGTCAAATCTGCTGCCGACAGGTGTGCGCCGGCATAGAGCTCAACCGGGCGCGCATACAGCCTTGCCGGCAGAGCCCATTGCAATGCGCTGAAGTCACGGCGGATTTTGTAGTCAATCCAAACGCACCAGATGGCAATGGCGGCCACTAACAGCAAAACCATCCGACGCACAAGCCAGCCCGTTTTGCCGGACGCCCCGGAGCGCCGCGGCTTCGCGGGTGTTGCTGGTTTCTTGGAAGATCGTGAAGTAGCCATGGGCGGCTAGTATAGCGGTTAGTCGTGGGGTTAGTCGTGGGGACGGAGAGATCATTTTTTGATCCCTCCGTCCCCATTCAGTATGATCGTGGCTTAGTCGCGGTTTAGTTGGGGGACGGAGAGATCATTTTTTGATCTCTCCGTCCCCATCCAGTGTTTTTGTGATTTCAAGGATTACGACGATGAGAATGTTCAAACTGGTGTGTATAGGTGTTTGTGCGCTGCTGATATCGGGTGTTGCATCTGCACAGTATCTGCAAACTACAACGCGGTTTTCGAGCCAGCCTGCCCAAGGGGCAGACAGTTTGGTGGTGCTGGTGCCGGCAGGGGTATCAGTTCAGTTGAGTGACTGGTCGCAAGTAACGACGGATCAGGTGGCGCGCGCCATCAGCGCCGCAGAGTTTACCGGAGAAACTGGTCAACAGATGTTGCTGCTGGCGCCTGCCGGACTGTCAGTCGACAGATTGATCCTGCTCGGCCTTGGTGAGCCTGCCGAACTGCCACGTCATCGCGCGGAAACGATAGGCGCATCATTGTCGGTGATGATCAACGACACACATGCGGCAACCGTGGCAATCAGTACTGGCCTGATCGCGGATGCTGACCAGGCGGCACGAATCGCGGCAGAGGTGGCGCATGGTGTTGACCTGCGAAATTATCGATTTGATCGTTACAAAAGCGAGCCCGATCCGCGACCTGCGCAGAGCTTTTATTGGCAGGTTGCTGCAGAGTCCGCGGCCCTGGAGTCCTACGCCCTGTTATCGGCATTGGCCGAAGGCGTGTTTACAGCGCGCGAGTTGACCAACCTGCCGGGTGGTGATGGTTTTCCGGCGGCATTTGCCGAGTATGCTCGTCAGCAACTTGCCCCACTGGGTGTGGAAGTCACCATCCTGACACCGGAACAGGTTCTTGAGCAGGGCATGGGCTCTCTTTACGGGGTCAGTCAGGGCAGTCAGCACAAAGCCCATCTGTTGGTAGCACATTGGAAAGGCAGCGACGATCAGGCGATTGCGCTGGTTGGTAAGGGCAATACCTTTGATACAGGTGGCTACAATCTCAAAACCGATTCTGCATCCATTTTGCAAATGCAGACTGATAAGGCTGGCGGTGCTGCAGTTGTTGGTGCGATAAAGGCACTGGCGGGTCAGCGGGTTGCCGTGAATGTGGTCGGTGTGGTGCCCTTGTCGCAAAATGCTATTTCCGGTGAGGCAATCTTGCCGGGCGACGTCTTGACGGCGGCTGATGGCACAACCATCGAGGTAGCCAGCACTGACGCCGAAGGCCGGCTGATTCTGGCAGATGGAATCTGGTATGCACGTCATCACTACAATCCGCGCGCAATTGCCGATATAGCAACCCTGACGGGTGCAAAAACCACTGCTCTGGGTACTGCGTATTCCGCTATTTTCACCAACCAACCGGAAATCCGTGACTCGCTGAGTCTGGCGGGTGAGATAACACAAGAATTGGTCTGGCCATTGCCGCTGGATAACTACAGCGGAATTATAAACAGCCGCATTGCCGATATACGCAACTCGGGTACGCCCGGTGCGCAGGCTGGCGCGATTTTTCTGCAACACTTTGCCGGCGATACACCCTGGGTACACATTGATATGGCTGGTGAAGCCTTGGCAGACAGTGCCAGTGGCATAAGCGCGGCCGGAGCGACTGGTCATGGCGTGCGTCTGCTGGCTGAATGGGTAAAACTTTTTTCTGATCAGTAAACACGATAGTCCATTTCAAGACCATTACAGGATACATGCATGATGATTCCAATCCCGCGTCAGGATGATGTAGTAAAGGGCCCACACCGTTTTGAAAAGGATCTGCTGGGGCAGCTGGCGGTGCCGGCAGAGGCCTATTATGGTGTTCAGACTCAGCGTGCACTGGAGAATTTCATATTGTCCGGCGTGCCGCTGGCGCACTTTCCCAAGTTGATCGTGGGTCTGGCGATGGTGAAAAAGGCTGCCGCCTTTGCCAACCACGATATTGGCGAGCTGGAGAGTGTCAAGTTTGATGCGATTTGTGTGGCTTGTGACCGCATCATCAATGGCGAGTTTCATGATCAGTTTGTTGTTGACATGATCCAGGGCGGAGCGGGCACCTCCACCAACATGAATGCCAACGAAGTGATCGCTAATGTCGCTCTGGAGCATCTGGGATTTGGGAAAGGCGAATACAGCAAGCTGCATCCCAATAATGACGTCAACATGTCGCAGTCAACCAACGATGCGTATCCCACGGCGATTCGTGTAGGGCTGCAGCTATCCCATTCTGAACTGGTGGATAGTCTGACGCTGTTGCAGCAAGCGTTTGCCGTTAAACGTGACGAATTTAAATCAATCATCAAAATGGGGCGTACTCAGCTGCAGGATGCTGTGCCAATGACTCTGGGTCAGGAGTTTGGCGCATTTGCCACCACGTTAGGTGAAGATGTGGAACGAATCGAGGGTCTTTACGACCTGATACGAGAGGTCAATCTGGGCGGCACCGCCATCGGCACCGGGCTCAATGCTGACCCGCGTTATGCGGTGTTGGCGGTCAATCACTTGACGCGGATTTGTGGACATCCTATGCGCCTGGCACCGGATCTGATTGAAGCAACGTCGGATATGGGTGCGTTTGTGCTGTTTTCGGGAATGACCAAGCGTCTTGCGGTCAAACTGTCCAAAATCTGTAATGACCTGCGCCTGTTGTCCAGTGGTCCACGTACCGGGCTGTTTGAAATCAACCTGCCGCCACAGCAGCCTGGTTCCTCCATCATGCCCGGCAAGGTCAATCCGGTAATCCCCGAGGCGGTCAATCAGGTGGCGTATCAGGTCATTGGTAATGATCTGGCGATTACCATGGCCGCCGAAGCGGGCCAGCTGCAACTCAATGTCATGGAGCCGCTGATTGCGTACAAGATTCTTGAGTCGATGCGTTTGCTGCACCGCGCCATGGATATGCTGCGCGAGCGTTGTATTGTTGGCATTACCGCGAACGAAGACCGTTGCCGCGAGCTGGTAAACAACTCGATAGGATTGATCACGGCACTGAATCCCTACATAGGTTACGACAATGCCACGCGTATTGCCGGGATTGCCCTGCTCACAGGGCGCGGTGTGCTGGAACTGGTCAGAGAAGAGGGACTAATTGAGGAATCCCTGCTGATCGAGATACTGACACCGGAAAACATGGTGTATCCACGCTCGCAGCGGCGTTAAAAGCCTTGCCGCGCGGAGTGTGCTTTAGGGGATCAGACACTCAATAAGATCAGACTCTTGATTAAGATTAAAAACCAAAAACCGGTTGTGGATTCAGGGTCACGCTGTTGGTGTTATCACTCAGCGTGACCTGTCCGTCCTGAATAATGACCTGTAGTTGCATGGTGCGCTGGGCGAGTAGTGCCAGCGCCTGCGTGTCTTCGGTTGCCAGGTTGACAATGATCAGATTCTTTTGGCGCTCAAACTGAGTCAGGTTCTGTGCCAGCCAGATATCGGCGGTCCGACCGCCATAACTGTAAATGCGTACTTCGCTGGAGCGCCCGCAGGCTTTGCGGATCAGTCGCTCATCAGGCGTGCCGACATCAATCCACAGATCAATCACCCCGGTCAGATCCTTTTTCCAGATGTCAGCTTCTTCATCGTTGGTGATGCCCTGGCCGAACTCCAGAAACTCCTGGGCATTCAGAGCGTATGCCAGCAAACGCACCATCATGCGCTCGTCAGTTTCTGACGGATGCCGTGCCAGCGTGATGTTGTGGTCTTCGTAGTAATGCCGGTCCATATCTGCGATCTGCAGGGAGGCTTTGAATACAGTTGCTTTAGTCGCCATGGTGCGCACGGTTCTCATGATCAAGTGACAAGGATAGTCCCGGCAGCGATGATACCTTTTTTGGGATGGGGACGGTGGGATGGGGACGGAGAGATCAAAAAATGATCTCTCCGTCCCCATCCCACCTAAACCTTATCGGGTTTGGCGCCGTCTTAGTCATCAAACACGGGAATTGTTTGTTATGGCAGTCGAGATAACTCCGGTCATTCGTTCGGCGCAGAATGGCGATCGCAAAGCGTTTTATGTGCTCTATCAGCAGCACGTGGCG
>CANHAR010000004.1 GCA_947458495.1 Gammaproteobacteria bacterium
CAGCCTCATCGCGCAACCAGGCTCCATCAATCCAGTGCCAGTTCGGGTTGTCAAAACGGGCTTCATCGTCCCCTTCAAATCCACGTGCCAGATCCGGCCAGATGGCGGCCTGGCCAAGCTGCCACTGCGCCTGGGTGTCGCGGTCAGCCACTTTGATGTCATCGGGCATGGTGTCCACAAAGTCCTGTTCAAAGCGCGGGTGTGCACGCAGCATTGTCATGACCTGTTCGCGTGTGTCGGCTGACATCAACGCCCAGGCAACGTCAGCAGACAGACGATGACCGACAGCATCCCAGGCGCTTGCTGTGCACGGCAGCAACAGCAGGGCAGCGGCTGCCGAGCTTGCCATGACCCGGCGGACATGGCGATGAATGGGGGAAAAAAACGGCGTGGGGTATTTTGAAAACATAGATGAGCTTCCGGTTTTGGAGTTTGCGCACAGTGTAACAGAGGCGGGTGTGATGCAGCGCGCAGTCAGTGTTGCCGGCAGATGGTGGGCTAAACAACACGTGCTTGAGGCTGTGCTGCTGATATCAATACGGTATAGTCAGATCACAAGCGTCACAACATCGAGGCTGGCGCGGTCAGCGAGCAGGCAAAAAAATGCCCACGTGGAGCGCTTGGCCCACACGTGGGCGAGTTATCACCCATCAATGGAAAAGGGGAGAGTCTGTTCCATTTAAGCCACCAGCAGGGGAATGCCAGTGCTTGATGTTGTTCAATGCATGAGCTGTGCCAGTTTTTTTAGTAAAAGTCTTACTTGTTGAATTTAAAAGCAAAGATGTTTTTTTCAAAGTGCTCGGCGCGTTTCCTGTACGTGTAAAGCGTCGCTGCACAGGCAAGGAGAGGTTCTTTTTGGGTCTTGCACCTTGGTGCTGCACTCATATGGGGCGAAGCTGGGTTTAGGAATAGCTGGGTTTAGGTCTATCTGGGTGCAGGATTGGCAAGATACTGTCATAGAGGAATGTGGCTGATGGAGCCGTCAGAGTTAAAACAAGTACAGGTTCAAGAAATCGACTTTAACGCCATAAGAGCGCAAGGAGCCGGTGGCCAGAACGTCAACAAAGTGTCGTCAGCAATTCATCTGCGTTACGACGTCAGGGCGTCGTCTCTGCCCGACGAGATCAAGGCCTTGGTGCTGGATCTGCGCGACCGGCGCATGACTTCGGAAGGCGTGATTGTTATCAAGGCACAACGTTTCCGTACCCAGGAAAAAAACCGCGAAGATGCCATCAAACGTTTACAGGCGCTCATCGATGCTGCCTGTGAAGTAGCGCCGGCGCGTCTGGCCACGCGGGTGCCGCGGGCTGCCAAGCGTCAGCGTCTTGATGAAAAGCGCAAGGTATCCACGATCAAGTCCTTACGCGGCAAGCCAGTTGCCGAGTAAACTCCGTTACCGAATTTTTACAAGAGAGCAGCACCATGTTACGACCGTTTCATCTGGCCATTCCCGTCCGTGATCTGGACGAAGCCCGCGAGTTTTACGGCAAGCGGCTGAACCTGCCACAGGGAAGAAGTTCCGAACAGTGGATTGACTACAACCTGTTTGGCCACCAGCTGGTGGTGCATTTAAATCCGAATCTGGGTAAAGAGGGTTCAGTTCACCAGCATTCCAATCATGTGGATGGTCATGGAGTCCCCGTGCCGCATTTTGGTGTGGTGTTAACGATGGAGGAGTTTGCTGAGTTCGAACAGCAGCTGCGGGCCATGGGCACAGAATTTGTGATTGAGCCCTACATTCGCTTTAAAGGTCTGGCGGGCGAACAGGCCACCATGTTTTTTAAAGATCCGTCCGGAAATGCCCTGGAGTTCAAGGCATTCCGGGATATCGAATCGCAGTTGTTTGCGGTCTGATCAGTACACTTCAAACAGACCGGCGCCGCCCATTCCACCACCAATACACATGGTGCACACCACGTACTTGGCGCCGCGACGTTTGCCTTCGATCAGTGCGTGGCCAACCATACGCGCGCCGCTCATGCCATAAGGGTGACCAATAGAGATAGCGCCTCCGTTGACGTTCAACAGTTCGTCGGGGATACCCAGTTTGTCGCGGCAGTACAGTACCTGTACGGCAAACGCTTCATTCAGCTCCCACAGACCGATGTCTTCCATTTTCAGGCCAAAACGCTTGAGCAACACAGGAATGGCAAATACCGGACCAATACCCATCTCGTCAGGTTCACAGCCAGCGACAGCCATGCCGCGATAGGCTCCGAGCGGGGTCAAACCGCGCTTTTCAGCTAGTTTGCTGTCCATCAGGATGCTGGCTGACGCGCCGTCTGACAACTGGCTGGCATTACCGGCGGTAATGCAGCCGCCTTCAATAACAGGCTTCAGGCTTTGCAAGCCTTCCAGCGTGGTTTCCGGGCGGTTGCCCTCGTCTTTGGTCAACTTGACAGTTTTGAAGCTGATCTCGCCGGTGGCCTTGTCCGCCACGCCCATGGATGACTCCATGGGTGCAATTTCCTGATCAAATTTCCCGGCTGCCTGGGCAGCGGCTGTGCGCTGCTGGCTCTGAAAGCTGTATTCATCTTGTGCGTCACGGCTGATGCCATAACGTTTGGCAACAATCTCGGCAGTCTGCAGCATGGGCATGTAAGCGTGCTGCGACAGTGCTACTACATTCGCATCAACGGTGCGGAATTTGTTGCGGTGATCGTTCTGCACCAGGCTGATTGATTCAAGGCCGGCACCCACCACAATATCCATGTTGTCGACGATGATCTGTTTGGCGGCCGTGGCAATGGCCATCATGCCAGAAGCGCACTGGCGATCGATGCTCATACCAGAGACGCTGCTGGGCAGTCCTGCAGCCACACCGGCAAGCCGGCCAATATTGTAGCCAGTCGTGCCTTGCTGCACGGCACAACCCATCACCACATCATCAATCTCATGGGGCGCGATTCCCGCGCGTTTGACGGCTTCGCGAATGGCATGTGCACCCAGTGTCGGCCCTTCCGTGTTGTTAAAGGCGCCGCGATAGGCTTTTCCAATCGGGGTTCGGGCGGTTGCCACGATGACTGCTTCTCTCATGATGGGTCCTTCTAGTCGTTTGACTGCTTGTTGAGACAAAATGAATCAGAATTAGAACAGTTGTTCGTGCCGCAGTGTAGCCGAAGCACCATTAAAATCCCAAGCGTAATCATGGCGATGATTTTGACGTGAATTTTGGTGTGTCTGACCTGTCTGCCGTAGTTCCTGACTTTTGCAGCATTGCTGTTGATCTGGGCTTGTGCTAGCGTCGAACCGTCCGTTTATCAACAATAACAAGGCTGTTCTGTCTCGGCAGATGGCGAACCGGAGGAAATATGAAAGCACGTGTGCATCCCTTGCAGGGCAGGCGCTTGTTAAGCCTGACAACCCTGTTGTCCGCCGCTACATTGGCAGCAGCCTTGTCGGCGCCGCTGTCCGCACAAACCCCCGCCCCTGATCTGAGCAGTCGCGTTGGCGATTTCTCGCTTCTTGATCAAAACGGTTATTTTCATCACATGAGTTGGTACGACAATCGCAAGGCGATTGTATTGCTGGTGCAGGCAAATGGCAGTGATGCATTCCGTCAGGCATTGCCAACCTTTGCTGCGTTGCAGGCAACGCATCAGGATGACTTCCAGTTTTTTATGCTCAATCCGCTGGGTGAGTCACGAGCATCGGTGATTGACGCCGTTGCTGAGGTTGGACAGACAATACCGGTGCTGATTGATGACGCACAAATCGTTGCTGAATCCATGAACGTGCAAACTGCCGGCGAAGCGCTGATTTTCGATCCGCGCTCTTTCCGTCTGATTTACCGCGGCCCGGTCTCCGGTCTTGAGAAGGCACTGACAGAAGTAAACGCCGGACAGGCAGTGAGTAATCCTGTAGTGGCCGTGACCGGCGAGTCCATTCAATACGCGGCGCGTGATCTCAACATGGCGCGCACCGTATCGTACTCTCAGGAAGTGGCACCTATCCTTGCCCAGAATTGTGCCAGCTGTCACCGTGATGGTGGCATTGCGCCGTTTGCACTGGACAGCCACTCCATGGCCCAGGGCTGGTCACCAATGATCCGTGAAGTATTGATGACCAAGCGCATGCCGCCTGGCCAGATTGATCCTCACGTCGGCGATTTTGTAAACAGCTACACCGTTAGCCCGCAAGATCAGCAGACCATTCTGCACTGGATTGCCCAAGGTGCTCAGCGCGACGGCGACGTTGATCCGCTGGCAGAGCTGGTTTGGCCTGCAACCGAATGGGCTTTTGGTGAGCCTGACCTGATTGTTGAGCTGCCGCCGCAGGTCATTCCTGCCACGGGAGTGCTGGATTACCGCAATGTGGTTGTCCCGTTTGAAGGTCTGACCGAAGACCGTTGGGTGCGCGCAAGTCAGTACATCGCTGGTGACCGCACCGTGTTGCACCACACACTCAACAGCATTCTGCCGCCAGGTACCGACGGCGACCGTCGCTTTCTCGGCGGTGGTAACAATGCAGATGAAGCCAACATCACTGCCTATATTCCTGGTGCCGAGCCCAGTATCGAGCCGGAAAACACTGGTGGTCTGCTGAAGGCTGGTTCACAGCTTGCTCTGCAGTTGCACTACACAACCAACGGCCGTGAAACTGTGGATAACAGCCGTATCGGCATCTGGTTCTATCCAAAAGATCAGGTACCGGAAAAACGTATGTCAGGTCAGTGTGCGTGCATCTTTACACCTGACTGGACAAATATTCCGCCGAATGATCCTGATTTTGAGCAGACACAGTCAATTACCGTGCCCCGTGACGCTTACTTGCATGCTTTCCTGCCGCACATGCATTTCCGTGGCAAGCGCATGCGTTTTGAAGCCACCTATCCGGATGGCAGCAGTGAAGAGCTGATCAATATCGCCAACTACAATTACAACTGGCAGCTACGTTACCAGTTGCGCGAGCCGAAATTGGTGCCTGCCGGCACTGTGATCACGGCAGTAGGAGCGTTTGACAATTCTTCCCAGAACAAGATGAACCCGGATCCGAGCCGATCAGTGCCATGGGGCCTGCAGAGCTGGGATGAAATGTTCTTCGGTTCTGTGAGCTGGCAGTTTGTTGAACCAGAACCCGTTGCCGTTGAGACAGCATCTGTTCAGTAAACCGGGTTTTTAGTTAGCAGACGAAAGCTGATTGGCACACAGTGAGTTGATCAGCAAGGCAAGATCAAACAATCAGGGTGTGGGGGATGCGCGCGACGCGAACTGCGGAGGAGCGTCCCCCACACCCTGATTGTTTTGGGTGATGAATTAATTCACCGGCAACACATACCCGCTGCCAACGCCGGGGCCCAGCGGCAATCCCAGTGCCATCCATCCCATGGCCAACACCATACCAAAGATCAATATCCCGATACTGTAGGGGATCATGGTAGCCGCCAGCGAACCCAGACCAAACTCTTTATTCCAGCGCTGGCAAAACGCCAGGATCAGCGGGAAGTAAGGCATCAGCGGAGTAATAATATTGGTTGCGCCATCGCCAACCCGGTAAGCAGCAGTGGTCATTTCCGGGCTGACACCCAGTAGCATCATCATCGGCACCAGCACCGGGGCCAGCAATGCCCACTTGGCACTGGCAGAGCCGATAAACAGATTGATGGATGCAGTCAACATGATGATCAACGCTATCAGCGCCGGCATCGGCAGTTCAGCGCTACGTATCATGTCAGCGCCGTTGATCGCAAAAATCAGCCCGAGATTGGACCAGTTAAACATGGCTACAAAATGCGCCGCAGCAAACGCCAGCACAAGATAGTAGGCAAGGTCCGCCATTGCAGCCGACATCATGGCAACCACATCACGGTGATTTTTCACCGTGCCGACAGCGGTACCGTAGGCCCAGCCGGTGGCCAGGAACAACAGGAAAAAAGCGGCGACCAGTGACTGGTAAAACGGCTGCAAGCTGGCATCGCCCGCTTCTTCGTTAATCAGGGGTGTACCCGGTCCAAAACACAACACCAGCCACAAACCGACAATTCCCAGCGCTGCCCATCCAGCCCTGCGCAGACCTGCGCGCTCGGCGCTGGTGAGGGTGCTGTCTTCACGGGTGCTCAGGCCAACGCCGTTGTTGGCAATAATGGCTTTGGCAGACCCCAGGCGCGGTTCAATAATCTTGTCAGTCACGTACCAGATCACTGGCAGAAAAACAAACAACATCGACGCAATAAAATACCAGTTGCCGGCAATGTTCATCACCCAGCTCTGATCAAGGGTGATAACCGCAGACTCGGTAATGCCAAACAACAAGGCATCGAGTTGACCGGGAATCAGGTTGGCTGAAAATCCGCCAGAGACGCCGGCAAAGGCGGCTGCAATGCCGGCAATCGGATGGCGACCGGCGGCGGCATACACCACACCTGCCAGCGGGATCAGCACAACGTAAGCAGCATCGGCTGCCAGGTTGCCCATCATGGCCAGAAATGCCACCACTGGCGTGAGTAACGAGATGGGCGCCTTTTTGACCGCACTGCTCATGGCGGTGGCAAACAGACCGCTACGCTCGGCAACACCGGCCCCCAGCATCACCAGCAAGACATATCCCAGCGGATGAAAGTGCGCAAAGGTGGTTGGCATCTGCGTCAGCAGGCGCTGCAGATTGTCAGCAGATAACAAGCTGGCCGACATTACGATGACCGGGCTGCCATCTGCCTGCACCTGTGTCGGATGTATTGCAGAGACACCCAATAGCGATGCGATCACGCTGACCAGAATCACACCACCGATCAGCCAGAAAAAAATAAAAACCGGATCTGGAAGTCGATTGCCTGTGTCTTCAATCCAGCCAAGGATGCCCTTGGGTTTATCGCTGTAACTGGGACTTGATGCCATGGTGGGGTCCTTTTGTTGTTTGAGGGTGCTGCTAAACAGTGCGCAACTGAATTCGCGAGGTGACGCAAGCATAATGCAGGCATGGCCGTGCGGCAAACCTCGGATTCAGCGCGGTTGCTGATGAGGTGCCTGGATTTGAATAGTGGTGGTCGGGAGAATGCAGCACCCACATCTTTTGAGAGGCTATGTGTGCTGCATTCCCCTGCCTTCCGACCGGACCGTTGCTTCCTGCTGGCAGATACGTATAACGCGTTTGAACCGCTTGTGGTTCGCTATCAGCAGTATAAACCATGTATGGTTCACTTGCGTTCAAGATTGGCAGCATTTATACGGCAACGGCGCGGCAGCATGCCGCAACGGACTTTTGCCCGAAAAATCGGGCTGGCGCAGTCGTCAATCATGCGTATTGAGAACGAAGATCAGAATGTCACGCTGGAGACTCTGGAAATGCTCTGCAAGACCTTCCAAGTGGATGTAGCAGAGCTATTTCCGACCGTTGACAAGATTCGCGTTTACCAGACGCCGGTGCGCGTTAGCGTGGGCATACCGATGATTCACGAGACCAAGGCGCCTGATTCGGCGCCTGCCGGTACAAAAAAGACCGACAAAAAACTCAGATAAAACTCAGCGTTGCCAGCGCGTTTGTCATCACCAGCAACAAAAACAGCATGGCAATTCGCCCCAAGGCTTTGCCGGGGTCTTCGCCTTTAAAACCCCGTTGAACCCCCACCAGTAACAAAAATGTCCAGCCCAGCATCGCGCCCAACCCGATCAGATAGCGTGGCCAATCTTCAGCTGCCACAGCCGCGCTGCCGAAGACAAAAAATACCAGCGATGCACCGATGAACAGTGTCCAGTAGGTTAACGCCAACCCGAAATGTCCCAGAATCAGACGTTGAAAAAAAGAATGCGGGTGTGACGCGGGAGTTTTCATCATGGTCTGTCAGGACTCGAATACAGCGGTCGTTAGAGTGTCTGCGCGTGGCGCGGTGTTGACCCGATAGTATCAGTGCGGCTGCAATCATCCAAGTCAGCGTGTTGGTGCAGTGTGTACAAGGTTGACTCCACCCGGTCGCGCATTGAGAATGCCCGTAGTTGTTTCTGCGCGGAGTAAAGCCCCTCATGACGGTATCAGTCCGAAGTCACTTTTACGCCTATATCAGCAAATTGCGCTGGTTACAGCGTTGGGGCATGAAGCGTAACGTCATTACCGAAAATGTCATGGAGCACAGCTGGGAAGTCGCCACCATCGCACATGTGCTGGCGCTGGCTAAAAATCGCTATTTTGGCGGGCAACTGGACGTTAACGCGGTGGTGGTTGCCGCGCTTTACCATGACTGCAGTGAAGTGATCACCGGCGATATGCCGTCACCGATCAAGTATCACTCCCCTGAAATCACCCTGGCCTACAAAGCCATTGAGCAACAGGCTGGCTATGAATTACTCAATCTGCTGCCTGCAGATCTGCGCGCAGACTTTCGCAAAGTATTGATTGAAGACGAGCTTGCCGAGGATGTGCACACCATCATCAAGGCCGCGGATACCATTTGTGCCTGGCTGAAATGCAAGACCGAAGTTCAGGCCGGTAACACGGAGTTCTCCAAAGCAGAGGAGGACGTGCGCCGCCGACTGGAGCGTATCAATAGCCCGGAAGTGCGCTACTTTATGGAAACCTTTGCGCCCAGCTACGGATTAACGCTGGATGAGCTGTTAAAAAATCCCCGGGGATCTGTATGACTGATCAGGCTGCACGATTATTTGAAGAGCTGGTAGAGCTGAATTTTCAACTGTACAGCAGCTTGTTTCTGACCTTGCCGCTGGATGCCATCGAGCAGACCGGCACCTTGCTTCCGCTGTTAAATGAGGCCTGCAGCGCTGGATTGCAGCAAGGGCATACGCCAGACACCATCATCGAAGAATTCTTTTCACGACATCGCGCACATTTCACCGAACACGACCGCATACAGTTCATGTTCAAGATTGTGCAGTATGTCGAGCGACAAGTGGTGCTGATTGACGCGCTGGAGGATGCGGCTTACAGCCGCGTCCACCAACTGGGCAACAAAAGTTCGCTGATGCGCCTGAGTGACCGTGCGGCTGATGAAGGGCGCAACGAGCAACTGGCCAGTCTTCTGGAAAAGTTTGGTGTGCGAGTGGTGCTGACCGCACACCCGACTCAGTTTTATCCGGGGCAGGTGTTAGCAATCATTTCTGATCTCACCGATGCCATTTCCAATGCGCGCGCCGGTGCCGTTCGCGACTTATTGCAACAGCTTGGCAACACACCGTTTTTTCAGAAGAAGAAACCCACGCCTTTTGACGAGGCAGTGTTGCTCACCTGGTATCTGGGTAATATTTTCTACCCGGCAATTGGTGACCTGGTGGATCCGCTGGCTGCGAGTTTTCCCGCGCAGGTCAATGCCAACAGTGAGCTGGTGAGTATCGGCTTCTGGCCGGGCGGCGATCGGGATGGCAATCCGTTTGTCACCACGGCAACAACGCTAAAAGTGGCGGCCAAGCTGCGTTATACGATTTTGCAGTGTTATCACCATGATTTACGCCTGATCAAACGCCGGCTGACCTTTGCCGGTGTGTACGACATGCTCGACCGGCTGGAAAAACGCATTCACGACGAATTGATTGAAAAACCGGAACGAACGGAAGTCAGCCTGACGGAGATTTTTGACACACTCGATCGCGCTGAAGCGTTGGTCAAAGAACATTTCCAGGCCATGTTTATCGAACAGCTGCAGTCTTTCCGCCGCAAGGTCACGCTGTTCGGTATGCACTTCGCGAGCCTTGATATCCGTCAGGACAGCCGGGTGATTGCGCAGGCGCTGAATGCTGTGCTCGCCCAATGTCCGGGTATTCTGCCTGCAGACTTTGAGCAGTTACCGCTTGATCAGCAACTGAATTGTCTGTTTACCTGCAGCCCCTCAACCGTCAACCCGACGTCCGACGATGCCGTCATCCGCGATACCATCGAATCGGCGCAGGTGATCCGCCAGATTCAGGCCGTCAATGGTGAGCGCGGCGCGCATCGTTACATCATCAGCAACTGTCGTGGCCCCTTGGATATTGCGCGCGTATTTGCGTTGTTCAGGCTTTGTGGCTGGGCAGACCAGCCCATCACGGTGGATGTGGTACCTCTGTTTGAAACGGTCAGTGATTTAAGCAGTGGCGGTGAATCCATGGCCAGCCTTTACGCCAATCGTCACTATCAGGCGCATCTGACGCAGCGCCGTCGCAGACAAACGGTGATGCTGGGCTTTTCCGATGGCACCAAAGATGGCGGTTACATGATGGCGAACTGGGCGATTTATTCGGCCAAGGAAAACATCACTGCCATGTCACGCCAGGTGGGTGTGGAAGTGATCTTCTTTGATGGCCGCGGTGGCCCGCCCGCGCGGGGCGGCGGCGACTCCTATCTGTTTTACGCGGCTCATGGCAAAAACATTGAGAGCAACCAGATTCAGATGACGGTGCAGGGGCAAACCATCAGTTCGCACTATGGCATCAAAGCCGCTGCCGGGCACAATCTGGGACAACTGATGACCGCCGGGCTGGAAAACAACCTGATTGATCGCGCTGATCGTGAACTCGATGACGCGCAACGTGATCTGTTGCAAACGCTGGCCAATGTCAGTTACGCGAAGTACGAGGCCTTTAAGCAACATCCCCTGTTCCTGCCTTATTTGCAGGAGATGAGTACCCTGAATTACTACGCTATGGCCAATATCGGCAGCCGGCCTTCCAAGCGCGGTGCCGGGGCGATGCGCTTTGAGGATCTGCGCGCCATTCCGTTTGTGGGCGCATGGAGTCAGCTTAAACAGAATGTGCCGGGTTTTTATGGGTTGGGAACTGCCTTGAAGGCCGAGGAAGATCATGGGCGATTGGATCAGTGCCAGAACTTGTATCAACGCTCGCGGTTTTTCCGCGCGCTGATCTCCAACAGCATGCAAAGCATGAGCAAAACCAATTTTGAGCTGACCCGCTACATGCAGACTGATGCGCGTTTTGGCGCGTTCTGGCAGGACATTTACGACGAGTACTGTCTGAGCCGCGAGATGGTCCTCAAAGTTGCCGGCCAGACACAGCTGCTGGATGACAATCCGCGCACACGCCTGAGTATCCAGTTGCGCGAGCGTGTGGTGTTGCCGTTGTTGATGATTCAGCAATATGCCTTGATACGCGTTCGCCAGACCCGAGAGCAAAATGACCCGGAGCAATTGGCCTTGTATGAAAAGATGGTGGTAAGGACTCTGTTTGGCAATATCAATGCAGCAAGAAACTCCGCGTGATGGTCGTTAGAAAAAAAATGGCAGGTCACCGTCCCCTTTTATCACATCCATAACACGGGTATAGTCCGTCGCCATGAATGCAGATTTTAGCCGTATCACGATGTAGCCCAGGGGGTTGTATGGTCATTGTATTTCTGATTGCTGGATTGGTTTTATTGGTAATTGGCGCAGAGATTTTGGTTCGAGGCGCCTCACGGCTGGCTTCAAGTCTTGGAATTTCCCCCCTTGTGATTGGTCTGACCATTGTTGCTTTTGGCACCAGTGCGCCGGAAATGGCGGTCAGCATCAACGCCTCCTGGGCCGGTCAGGCCGATCTTGCTCTTGGCAATGTAGTCGGCAGCAATATTTTTAACGTCTTGTTTATCCTGGGGTTATCAGCGCTGGTGGCGCCACTTGTCGTCTCCCAACAACTTGTCCGCCTTGACGTTCCACTCATGATCGCGGCATCAATTGTTGTGTTGTTGATGGGGATGGATAACAAAATTTCCCGCATAGATGGGGTGATTCTGTTTGGTACAGTGCTTGCCTATACGTTTTTCCTGATTCGGCAGAGTCGCCGCGAGTCCAGTGCAGCGGTTACTGCACAGTATGAGGCGGAGTATGGCGCGGCTGGCGCGCAAAACGGTTCTGCGCTCATGCAGTACCTGAAGGACGCAGTGATGATTCTGGGCGGCTTGGCGCTCTTGGTGCTGGGTGCGCGCTGGCTGGTGGACAGCGCCGTACAGATTGCACAGTACCTTGGCATGAGTGAACTGGTGATCGGATTGACCATTGTTGCTGCCGGTACGTCAATGCCTGAACTGGCGACCTCGGTCATTGCCAGTCTGCGCGGTGAACGTGATATCGCCGTCGGTAATGTGGTTGGCAGCAACATCTTTAACTTGCTAGCCGTCCTGGGTCTATCCAGCATCGTCGCGCCGGATGGTGTTCAGGTCGCTGATGCAGCACTGGCTTTTGATATCCCGGTGATGGTGGGCGTGGCGCTGATCTGTCTGCCTATATTTTTTACCGGCTTTCTGATCTCACGCTTGAACGGTGCGCTGTTCCTGTTCTACTACGTTGCCTACACAGCATACCTGCTGATGGCCGCGCAGCAGCATGAGAGCCTGCAGACCTTCAGCGCCGCGATGGTCTGGTTTGTGATGCCAGCCACCGTCATCATGTTGGTAACCTTGGCCTGGCGATATCAGCGCAGTCGCAACGCAGCTGCCTGAGTCGGGTGTCTCACCCGGGAAACCGGGTTGTGACGGATGGGGATTACCAGCGCTCCTATAGTTTGTTATATATGCCACGCAGCTATTTGGCATGAACATAAACAAACAAGGAGAGACGTTGTGATTGCACCCGTAGATCAGCGCATCGACGCATTGGACGCCTTACGAGGATTTGCCGTTTTAGGCATTCTGGTCATGAATATTCAGTCGTTTGCCATGCCTATGGCTGCGTATCTGAACCCTACCGCTTACGGATCACTCGAAGGAATACACCGCTGGGTCTGGGCTGTCAGTCATGTGCTGGCAGACCAGAAAATGATGGCACTGTTCTCCCTGTTATTTGGTGCCGGTATAGTGTTGTTCTGCGAGCGTGCTCGCGCGTCCGGCCGCTCAGAGGCCGCTTACCACTACCGCCGTAACCTCTGGCTGATGTTATTTGGCATGGCTCACGGCTACCTGCTCTGGTCAGGCGACATACTGTTTGTGTATGCACTGTGTGCCTTTGTGCTGTTTCCGCTGCGCAACCGCTCATCTCGCTCACTGTTTAAACTGGGTATCATTTTTCTCGCGGTGTCGTCGATTTTTTACCTGCTGACCGGCGCCAGTCTGCAGTTTATGGGCCCGGAAGCGGTGCAGGAGGAGTTATTGCCAGCATGGCAACCCGATTCCACGTTGATTGCTGCTGAGATTGCAGCGATGCAGGGTAACTGGATGACGCAGCTCGCAGCGCGTATCCCCATGACCCAGGAGATGCACGGTCCTGCCTTGCTTCTGTGGGGTTTCTGGCGCGCCAGCGGCATGATGTTGCTGGGCATGGCACTGTACAAATCCCGCGTCCTCACCGGTTTGTCTGATAGCAGCGTCTATCGTCGACTGATATGGCTGGCTGTGTTAGTGGGTGTGCCCATGGTGGTGGTGGGTATCTATTGGAACTTTCAGAACAACTGGCAGATCAGCTCCATGTTTTTTGGCTCACAGTTCAATTACTGGGGCAGTGTACTGATCAGTCTGGGTTTTATGTCGGTTATTCTGCTGCTATTAAAAAACGGCATGGTGCCGGCGCTGACCAACCGCCTGGCGGCGGTCGGTCGTATGGCGTTCAGTAACTACATCATGCACACCTTGATTTGCGGCCTGATCTTCTACGGCCATGGTCTGGGCCTGATGGGTGAGATAGAACGCGCCGGGCAACTGCTGATTGTACTGGGCATCTGGGCCTTGCAGTTGTGGCTGTCGCCGATCTGGCTGCGCCACTTCCGTTTTGGTCCGCTTGAATGGTTGTGGCGGTCATTGACGTACTGGAAGCTGCAGCCGATGCGGGTGGTTTAAACCATCTCTATCGCCACCGCAACTGCTTCACCACCGCCAATACACAAACTGGCGATGCCCTTGGTTTTGCCGAGCTTTTTCAGCGCATACATCAGCGTCACAATAATACGTGTGCCGGATGCCCCCACCGGGTGTCCGAGCGCACAAGCGCCGCCGTGAATGTTGACTTTACTGTGATCGAGTCCCAGTTCACGCATGGCCAGCATGGGCACCATGGCAAAGGCTTCGTTGATTTCCCACAGGTCGACATCGGCCGTGGTCCAGCCAGCGCGGGCCAGTACTTTTTCAATCGCACCAATGGGCGCAATGGTGAATTCACTGGGGTGACGCGCGTGACTGGCCTGCGCGACGATGCGTGCCATTGGCGTTAAACCCTTTGCTTTTGCGGTGCTTTCACGCATCAACACCACCGCGGCCGCGCCGTCAGAGATTGACGATGAGTTTGCTGCGGTGACTGTGCCGTCAGCTGAGAACGCCGGGCGCAATTGCGGGATTTTATCGACGCTGGCTTTGCCGGGTTGTTCGTCGTGCACGATGACAGTATCCGTTTTGCCGGCTTTGACCGGCACCCCCACTGACTCGGCATCAAACCAGCCATGTTTGATCGCATCCTGGGCGCGGGTGAGTGAGGCGATGGCGTAGTCGTCCATGTCTTTGCGTGTCACGTCATGTTTGTCAGCCGTTTCCTGCGCAAAACTGCCCATCAGTCTGCCGGTGTAGGCGTCTTCCAGGCCGTCCATAAACATGTGGTCTTTGAGTTCGCCATGGCCGAGTCGCAGGCCGCCGCGGGCTTTAGGAATCAGGTAGGGCGCTTGTGTCATGTTCTCGATGCCACCAGCCAGAATGGTATCGGCGTGACCGGCAAGGATCTGGTCGCAGCCCATCATCACGGTTTTCATGCCGGAGCCACACATCTTGTTGACGGTGGTGCAGGGCGTGGTGACGGGTAAACCTGCTCCCAACGCAACCTGACGGGCCGGCGCTTGAGCCAGTCCCGCAGGTAACACGCAGCCCATCAATACATCATCAATGGCATTTTCAAGTTTGTCCGCATGTATGCCTGCACGCTCCAGTGCGGCACGAGCGGCCAGTATGCCCAGCGCCGGCGCGGTCACGCCGCTGAAGACACCCTGAAAACCACCAATCGGCGTGCGTGCGCCGCCCAGAATCACAACAGTCTCTTTACTCATTTTCTGTTCCTCAATTTGTTTCAGTAGAGTTCAAAGGGACTCTTCAGTGATTATTTCTCATTTGCCGCAATCGGCTGCGACACTGCGTTTCGAATTCTTTTAACTCATGAAGGCTGAGCTGGATATCTTCCATCTGCTGGCGCAGCACCAGTTTGCGTGCTTCAACTTTGTCCAGTACATGGCGCAGCTGCGCCAGTTCGCCTGTCGCTGAATCGTATAACTCAAACATTTCGCGGATTTCTTCCAACGCAAATCCCAGGCGTTTGCCGCGCAAAATCAGTTTAAGACGCGTGTGATCACGCTGACTGTACAGGCGATTGCGACCATCGCGCTCAGGGTTCAACAGGCCTTCGCTTTCGTAAAAGCGGATGGCGCGGGTGGTGATATCAAACTCTTTGGCCAGTTCAGAAATCGTATAAAGTTTTTGACTATGGTTGTCACGCGGGTCCAGCGCATTACTGCGCAGGAAACTGTCGCTGAGTATCTGGGTTAGATCTGACATAGGATGGTCTTCAATGCTGGTGAGTCTTCGATTGACGTTGACGTTAACGTCAATATAATAATCCAGCATTACATGCAGTTCAATTTTTGGTTTTGACGCTCATGGTGAGCCCGGGAGTTTATGTGTCCTCAGTTGTTTCCATTCGCCCTGATGTAACCCCGGTCTCCGCAACAAGCGACTCCCGTGTTCAGTTGCAAACTGCTCAGTACCCGCGGTTTGTGACTGCAGCCAGTCTGTTTGATGGCCATGATGCCGCGATCAACATCATGCGTCGCATGTTGCAGGCCTCTGGCGCAGAGGTGATTCATCTGGCGCACAACCGCTCAGTGCAGGAGGTAGTAGAAGCTGCCTTGCAGGAAGATGCACAGGCCATCGCCATCAGCTCTTACCAGGGCGGGCACATCGAGTACTTCAAATACATGGTGGATATGCTGCGTGAGCGTGGCGCTGGCCATATTCAGGTGTTTGGTGGCGGCGGTGGGGTGATTATCCCTAGCGAGTTAAAAGAATTACATGCCTATGGTGTCAGCCGGTTGTATTCGCCGGAAGACGGTCAGACCATGGGCTTGCAGGGCATGATTGACGACATCATGCAGCGCGTGGCGAGCGGTTCGCGTGGTCCGCAAGTAAAGGTGGCAGAGGAGGTTGCCGGTGGTGATCGCCTGCAGTTGTCGCGCTTGATCAGTGCGCTGGAAAACAATCTGGTGGACGAGGCGGGCAAACTACAACTGCATACCATGGCGCAAAAAATCGCGGCGTCAGTGCCGGTGTTGGGTATTACCGGAACCGGTGGCGCGGGTAAATCTTCGCTGACTGATGAGCTGATTCTGCGTTTTCGTCAGGACAGCGGTGATGGCTTGAAAATCGCGGTGTTGGCGATTGATCCGACGCGCCGCCGTACCGGTGGAGCGTTGCTGGGCGACCGTGTACGTATGAACGCGATTTATCATCCCTCGGTGTATATGCGTTCGATTGCAACCCGTCGTTCTGAAACTGAAGTGCCGACCTACATGCGCGATATTATTGCGGCTGTGCGCGTGTCCGGTTTTGATCTGGTGGTCGTGGAAACACCCGGCATCGGACAAGGGGATGCCGGCATTGTGCCCTACGTGGATGCTTCGCTGTATGTGATGACCCCGGAGTTTGGCGCGGCCAGTCAGCTGGAAAAAATTGACATGCTGGATTACGCCGATGTGATTGCCATCAATAAATTTGATCGCAAAGGTGGCGAAGATGCGCTGCGTGATGTCAGCAAACAGGTGCAGCGCAACCGCGTTGCGTTTGATAAACCCGCTGAAGCAATGCCAGTGTACGGTTCTATCGCCTCACGCTTTAATGATGATGGTGTCACCGCCTTGTATCAGGGTTTGCTGCCGGTATTACGTGAAAAAGGTTTAAAAGTATTCGAGGGTAAACTTGCGCGTGTATCAACTCGCACGTCAACCCGTCAGTCGGCCATTGTGCCGCCGCAGCGGCAGCGTTATCTGGCAGAGATTGCCGAATCTGTGCGCGCCTATCGCCGCCATGTTGAACAGCAGGCGGTATTGGCGCGTGAGCTACAACAGTTGCACGGCGCCGCGCAGATGTTAAACAAAAACGGTCAGGCAACCGCCAGTGTGCAGGCGCTGATCACGCAACGTGAATCGCTGCAACATGGTGAGTGCAAAACGTTATTGCAGCAGTGGCCGGTGATGCAAACTGAATACGCCGCCGATGAATTGATTACAGAAATTCGTGGCAAGCAACTACGCACTGAGTTGACGTGGACCAGCATGTCCGGCACCCGAGTACCCAAGGTGTCACTGCCGCGTTTTAATGATCATGGTGATGTGCTGCGTTATCTGATGCTGGAGAACGTGCCGGGTCGCTTCCCTTACACGGCAGGTGTTTTTCCCTTCAAGCGCGAAGGCGAAGATCCCACGCGCATGTTCGCCGGTGAAGGCGATGCGTTCCGCACCAACCGTCGTTTTAAGGCGCTGTCAGAGCACTCCGATGCCAAGCGTCTATCGACCGCGTTTGATTCGGTGACCTTGTATGGTTTTGATCCCGATGAGAGGCCGGATATCTATGGCAAGGTCGGCAACTCCGGCGTGTCAATCGCCACGCTGGATGACATGAAAGCCTTGTACGATGGTTTTGATCTGTGCCATCCGTCCACCTCGGTGTCGATGACCATTAACGGGCCGGCGCCCACCATTCTGGCGATGTTTTTGAATACCGCCATTGCCCAGCAGATGTCAGTGTTCCGTGCTCAGCAGGATCGTGAACCGGATGCGGCTGAAGCGGCGCAGATTAAAGCAAAAACCCTGGAATCGGTGCGCGGCACGGTGCAGGCAGACATTCTCAAAGAAGATCAGGGGCAGAACACCTGCATCTTCTCTACCGAATTCAGCTTAAAACTGATGGGTGATATCCAGGAATATTTTATTGCCAACAAGGTGCGCAATTTTTATTCCGTATCGATTTCCGGTTACCACATTGCGGAAGCCGGCGCCAATCCCATTTCCCAGTTGGCCTTCACACTGTCCAATGGTTTTACCTTTGTGGAAGCCTGGCTGGCGCGTGGAATGAACATTGATGATTTTGCCCAAAACCTGTCGTTCTTTTTCTCCAACGGCATGGACCCCGAGTACACGGTACTGGGTCGTGTTGCGCGGCGTATCTGGTCCACAACCATGCGTGAAAAATACGGCGCAAATGAGCGCAGCCAAAAACTCAAGTACCACATTCAAACCTCCGGCCGCTCACTGCACGCGCAGGAAATGTCCTTCAACGACATTCGTACCACACTGCAGGCGTTGATCGCGATTTACGACAACTGCAACAGTCTGCACACCAATGCCTATGATGAAGCAGTGACCACGCCCACCGAAGAGTCGGTGCGCCGTGCCATGGCGATTCAGCTGATCATCAACAAAGAATGGGGCCTGGCCAAAAACGAAAATCCCAATCAGGGCGCGTTTATCATTGATGAGCTGACAGATCTGCTGGAAGAAGCGGTGATGCTGGAGTTTGAAAAAATAGCCGAACGTGGCGGGGTGTTGGGCGCCATGGAAACCGGTTATCAGCGTGGCCGCATTCAGGATGAGTCGATGTTTTACGAACATAAAAAACACGACGGCTCGTTGCCGATTGTGGGTGTTAACACCTACCTCAATCCCAATGGCGAGGACAACAGCGGCGAGTTCTCCCTGGCGCTGGCGCGCTCCACCGATGAGGAAAAACAAAGCCAGATACAACGCCTGCGCGCATTCCATCGACGTCACGAATCTGCGTCGGAATTGGCCATCCAGCGCCTGAAACAGGCTGCCATCAACAACGACAATGTGTTTGAGGTGCTGATGGACGCGGTGCAGCACTGCTCGTTGGGCCAGATTACCCATGCGTTTTTTGAGGTGGGCGGCCAGTACCGGCGGAATATGTGATGTTTGATATTTGGTTGTTCGCTTACCTCGCCCTTGGCCTGCTCACCGGGTTGCTGGCCGGCCTGTTTGGCATAGGCGGCGGTGCGGTCATGGTGCCAGTTCTGACAGTCATGTTTGCCGCACAAGGCTTTGCGCCAGACTATGTTGTCCATCTGGCGCTGGGTACATCCATGGCGACGATTATTCCCACATCGCTCTCCAGTCTGCGTGCGCATCACAAACATGGCGCGGTGTTGTGGTCAGCCGTGCGTGGATTGGCTCCCGGCATTTTGCTGGGAACGTTTGCTGCAACCTTTTTGGCGGCAATTTTATCGCCGCGTCCGCTGGCGATCTTTTTCTGTTTTTTTATGAGCTACGTGGCGGCGCAGATGATTCTGAACCGTAAACCCAGCCCGTCCCGGCAGTTACCCGGTGCAATTGGGCTGGCAGCAGTGGGCGGCGGTATCGGCAGTATCTCTGCGCTGGTGGCAATCGGGGGCGGCACCATGACCGTGCCGTTTCTGACCTGGTGCAATGTGCGTCTGCAAACCGCGATAGGCACATCAGCTGCAGTGGGTTTGCCCATTGCCTTGGCGGGCACCACCGGTTATCTGATCAACGGTTGGGGCACGGCAGGGCTGCCAGACAACACGTTGGGATTTGTCTATTGGCCGGCGGTTCTGGCGATGGCAGCCGCCAGTTTGTTCTCCGCGCCTCTGGGTGCAAAACTCGCGCATAAACTGCCGGTAGCCACACTCAAAAAATTGTATGCGGCGCTGATTATTGTGTTGGCGTTGCAGATGCTCAGAACGGTCATCGCTTGAAGGAGTTGACTCATGGCCAAGTGGCTCGCGAAAACCGAACCATCGGAATGCAGCATCGACGATTTTGCCCGCCATCCCGATAAACCCATTGTGTGGGAAGGCGTTCGCAATTATCAGGCACGCAACTTTTTGCGCGACATGAAAGCCGGTGATGAGATTTTTATTTATCACTCCAGCTGCATACACATTGGCATTGCCGGAGTTGTCAAGGTTGTGTGTGAGGCGTATCCCGACCCCGCGCAGTTTGACCAGAAATCCGCGTACTATGATCCCAAAAGCCCGCCCGGCAATCCGCGCTGGAGCGCGGTAGACATGGTCTTTGTCAGCAAGTTTGCCAACATCATCACGCTGGATCAGCTAAAAGCCATGCCTGCGCTGGCGTCTCTGTCATTGGTGCAAAAGGGCAGTCGCCTGTCGGTTATGCCGGTCAGTGATGGCGAGTGGGAGGCCATTCTTACCCGTATCTGAAAAAAATCTGCAATCCATCAATTTCTCTGCTATAAATGTGTACAAAATATTTGTACAAAAATGGGTTGCCTGAACAGGCCGCACACTATAGGAGAAATTGTCAAAATGGAAACTGTCAGCGTCAGTGAGTTAAGAGCTAATCTTTTGATGTACATGGAAAAAGCACATTCAGGGGAGCAAATTACCGTTACCAGTCATGGACGTGTGCTGGCAACAATCTCTGCACCTTTAAATCTAAAAGAACAGGCGCAGAAAAAATTGCACGCCCTGGCTGAGACAGCAGAAGTGTATGACATTGTCAGTCCGGTCAATGCCACGTGGGAAGCAAATTCATGATTGTGCTGGATACCTGCGCAATCATTTGGGACGCGTTGCAACAAGACAAACTGACCAAGCGTGCTTTAAAGGCCATAAACAAGGCCGATCATGAGAATTGTCTGATTGTCTCTGATATTTCCTTTTGGGAGATCGCGATGCTGGTAAAAAAGGGCCGGTTGAAACTGGATACCACGACTACAAGCTTTATCGCGCTGTACCTTCAGTTCAGAAACATTACGGTAGCGGCAATCTCCCCGGAGATTGCCGAGGTGTCAGTCGGGTTTTCTGATGGAATTAACCAGGATCCTGCCGACCGTATTATTGTTGCAACATCGCTTGTACATCGCGCTTGTTTAGTCACGGCGGATTCAAATCTGCTCGCCGTTCCGACAATTGAAACGTGTTGGTAACTCCCCAAAACTTCTGGGTCTGTAACCGCTCTCGCGATGTCAGACCCCGTCAGTTTCAGAGTTTTTTAACGCACCGGCACTGCATTAAATCCGCTGCTGCGCTTACCGCTGCTCAGATACCGATCAATGCCGTAACCATCGGCACTGATCGCAGTTTTCTGGCCGCTGATCAGATCTGCCAGTAACTGGCCAGAACCGCAGGACATGGTCCAGCCCAGTGTGCCATGGCCGGTATTCAGGAACAGGTTGGCCAGTTTCGTGGCGCCCACCACCGGTGTGCCATCCGGTGTCATCGGGCGTAATCCTGTCCAGTAACTGGCATTCTGAATATTACCGGCGCCAGGGAACAAATCGTCCAGCACCATGCGCAAGGTAGCTTGCGGACGCGCACGCAACCTGGTGTCAAAACCGGCCAGTTCTGCCATGCCGCCCACACGGATGCGGTTGTTAAAACGGGTAATGGCGATCTTGTAGGTTTCATCCATGATGGTGGACACCGGCGCAACGCGGTCATTGGCGATGTCTGCCGTCATGGAATAACCTTTCACCGGGTACACGGGTAAATCAATTCCCAGCGGCTTTAACAACCGGGGTGAATAACTGCCCAGTGCCAGCACATAACGATCAGCACGGGCGGCTTTTTCGCCTATGCGCACACCAGTGACGCACTGGCCATCGGTGAGTAGTTCATCAATCGCCACGCCGTAGTGGAATTTGACACCCAGCGTTTCACAGTGCTGCGCAAGGCGGGTGGTGAACAACTGGCAGTCGCCTGTTTCGTCACGTGGCAAACGCAGGCCACCAACAATTTTGTCGGCGCTGTTGGCAAGTCCCGGCTCAACGGCAATACAACCCGCGCGGTCCAGCACCTCAAACGGCACGCCGCATTCCTTGAGTACGGCAATATCTTTAGCAGCAGCATCCATTTGCTTTTGGGTTCTGAACACCTGCAGGGTACCTAGTTCGCGGTGTTCATAGTCGAGACCGGTCTCAGAGCGCAGATCCATCAGGCAATCACGGCTGTACTCGGCAAGTTTCATCATGCGCGATTTGTTCACGGCATATCGGCGGGTGGTGCACTGCATGAGCATGTGCAACATCCAGCGGTATTGCGACAGATCGGCCGTTGGGCGCACCGCCAGCGGCGCGTGTTTGGCCAGCATCCACTTGATGGCTTTAACGGGCACACCGGGCGCCGCCCAAGGCGCAGAGTAACCGGGGGAAATCATGCCGGCATTGGCAAAACTGGTTTCCAGCGCCGGTCCAGGCTGACGATCAATCACCGTGACCTCATGGCCGGCTTTTGCCAGATACCATGCACTGGTTATACCAATCACACCGCTACCTAACACCAGAACTTCCATCGTCCACTCCCGAGGTCTGAGACCCATAGCTGATGGCGCTATTGTAAAAGCGCAGCCATGAGTGTATTTACTGAAAAAAATGTAATCAGCGGGATATAGTCCTGCCTGACTATTAAAAATCCAGAAAAGGTTCTGAAAAACGATGAAAACACGGAGAGCTTCCAGTCGTGAGCTGGACAACATTGATCGCAATATCCTGCGCATCATTCAGCGCGAAGGCAGAATCTCGTTTGTTGAGTTGGGCGAGAAGGTCGGATTGTCGACCACGCCGTGTATGGAAAGAGTGCGCCGCCTGGAGCGTGAGAAGTTTATTCTGGGGTACGGCGCGCGTTTGAATCCACAGAAGCTGCAGGCCAATCTGCTGGTGTTTGTGGAAATCAGCCTGGAGTCCAATTCGGCCAGCATTTTTGATGATTTCCGCCGCGCAGTGAGCAAATCACCCCATCTGCTTGAGTGCCATCTGGTATCGGGTGATTTTGATTACCTGATCAAGGCGCGCATTTCCGAAATGGCGTCTTATCGCAAACTGCTGGGCGATATCCTGTTAAAGCTGCCGGGAGTGCGTGAATCCAAAAGTTATATTGTGATGGAAGAGATCAAAGAGACACTGGACCTGATTGTGCCCGACGAATCTGACTCCGACTAACAGTGAGCCACTGCCAGACTCTGCCAAAAGCTCACGTTGCCTGCGAATCAAATACCAACGCGGATACTCACAGTTGATACCCTTCAATGATCACCAGATCCAGTGTGGAAACCGGTTGTCGCAAGGCAATGGCATATTGGTATTCGGGTGAATGCCAGCAGTCGAGTGCCGACTGATAGTCCGGAAACTCCAGCACCACATGCCGCGCACGGCTGTTGCCTTCCGGGTTCTCAAAACGCCCGCCGCGTACCAGAAATGTGGCGCCATATGTTTTGAAGGGCTTGGCATTGGCGGCCACGTAATCTTTGTATTTTTCCACGTCATTGATATCGACCTGCACAATCCAGTAGCCTTTGGGCATAAAAATTCCTCATTCATTCCGCATCAGCAATATCCAGTAAGTCACCCGGCGTACAATCGAGCTCCTCACACAATTTTGCCAGCGTATCAAAACGCACGCCTTTGATTTTGCCGGTGCGCAGCAGCGACAGATTGGCCTCGGTGATACCGATACGCTCCGCTAATTCCTTGGAGCGCATTTTGCGTAGGGCCAACATAACATCCAGTCTGACGATAATCTGTTTCATACAAACGCGTCATTTTCAGTTTTGATGTGAGTGGCAGCCGCCAGTATCCTGCCAACAGCCGATACAAACACGGCAAACGCGAGCATGCCAATGTACTCGGGCTCAATGCGAACATCAAAACCGCCTTGTTGATTAACCCACAACAATAGGTTCGGGGTAATCAGCATCACCGCAATCATGGCGTAAATGGCACTTGAACCTGCGTTGGCGACGTGCCTGGCAGCTTCATTGCTGAAGAATTCACTGTTGCCAAAAGAGGTAAGTGCCCGGCGCAGGTGATTAACAGCCTCAAGAAACAAAATCGCCGGTAACAATTCAATCAGCACCAGGCCAGTGCTGTGCACTTTCTGCTGCCATGACAGGTCGGCAGAAATCAGGGTACTACCAATACTGAATCCACCTTTGGTGACAATGGCAACAATCAGCGTGACCATGGCAATGATGGCAAAGGTTTGAGCAGTGATGGCAAGGTTTTGTGCGTGTTTCAGTTCGTTGGCGGGGATTGACATGATAATGCCTCAATTTCTGTTTGGTGCTATAAAATTATTGTTAAACAATAACTAATGCAATTTTATTTTTATTTTATGAAGTTGTTGGGCGCCGCAATCAGCATTGAACTATATCTCTTCGTCGCAGTATCTTTTACAAAGGCGTTGGACAGTAGGAAGAGACTTGACTTAATTTGATTTGAGGAACAGCATCTTACCTGCGTCTTACTTTGAGGCAGCGCGATGATAACAACACGATTGTCGAGTAAAGGTCAGATCATTATTCCCAAGTCAGTGAGGGAGGCTCGCAAGTGGCAGACAGGTCAAGAGTTGATGGTTGTGGAAACAGTTGATGGCATTTTGCTTACCCCAAAACAAGCGTTTGCACCAACAATACTCGATCATGTTGCGGGTTGTTTACACACAGAGGGACTGTCTAAAACGGATACCGAAATTGAGCTGGCCATGAAAGCTGCAGCAAGGAGAGCGTGGCATGATAGCGATTGATACAAACGTCTTGGTAAGGCTGCTAAGCAGGGACAATGAGCACCAATTTGCAATCGCCTACAAGATTTTTGCCGCACACGAGGTGTTTATTCCTGACACTGTGATTCTCGAAACCGAGTGGGTATTGCGGCATGCTTATGACTTCCCTAAGGAAAAAATCACAGCAGCTCTGATACTGGTATTTGGCCTGCCAAACGTCCATGTTCATCAGGCAGAGACAATTGCGTCGGTAATCGACTGGTATAAACAAGGCCTTGATTTTGCTGACGCTTTTCATCTTGCGGGGTCCCAGCACACTGAGTCCATCAAGACCTTTGATCAGCATTTTGCCAAACGCGCTGTCGGACTGTCAGTGTGCCCTGCCGAGTTGCTCTAGAGATCGACCTGCCGTGGTCGCCCCATCCACAGACCGGTAAACAGTATCGCCGCCACACCTGCCAGAATCATTGCAGGGTAAATCCGGTCATCCATGCTGCCGGGATCGGGGAACCAGCGTTCAAAAAAAATGGTGCCAAACACATCCAGGCACATAGCGGGCGCTGTCAGAGCCGCTGCCGCATGGACTCGCCATTGTGGCGGCGTATTGAATAGTTTGAACACAGTCACCGCAGTCAACGCTGAGCCTGCGAATCCGACAAGCAACCATATCCACAGCACCGTTGGTGCATTGCCAGCTTCTGTGCCACCAGGCCACCAGCTTCTGAATAGCAGCAAAAATCCCACCCAGCCTGCCAGTGAAATCACCATCATCCAAAAAATCTGCTGCTTGATGTTTATGTGTTTGGGCCTCAACATGACCAGGTCTCCTGAAAATTGTAATGATTGCTACAGAAATTATCTTGTAGCAGGCGCTACAATATTAAGCAAGAAAAAAGTGACATTGATGTGAGGGCGTGAGCGTGGCTAAAAGGCAAGTCAAGCGAGCAGAGGTGATTGATCTGCTCGCGGTGCATTTTCTGGACACTGGGTTAAGTGATACCGGATTGCGTCGGCTGGCGGAGGTGGCCGGCACCAGTGACCGGATGTTGTTGTACTATTTCGAGAACAAGGAGGAGTTGGTAGCCGCCGTCTTGACGCATATCGCGAGTGGTCTGAGTGCATCGTTGACGGATATGTTTGGCAACCGTCCTTTACCACCTTCAGCCTTGTTGGAAGCGTTGTGGGCGGCTGCAAAAAGTGAGGCGTTTAAACCTCATCTCAGGCTGTGGCTTGATCTGGCCGCCAATGCCAATCGGGGCGACCCCCTGTTGATATCCATAGCCCAAAAAATCAGTACTGGCTGGATAGACTGGATGGCAAACCTGCTCGATGTTCCCGAGGCGAACAAAGATGCGACAGCCGCTTTGATTCTGGCAACGGTAGATGGTCAGCTGGTGTTGTTTCCCGGTGAAATTGCGCGTGGTGAACATGCCATTCTGCAATTGATAGCCTTGTTCAGGGGGCAGGCCAAAGCTCAGGAATAATCGGCTACTCCATGTAGCGCCGTTGTTTCATAAAAGCGAATCACCTGTTTGCGCTGCTCTCCCCAACGATAACCGCCCAATGCGCCACTTTTGCGGATCACCCGATGGCATGGAATCAGTATCGCAACCGGGTTGGCGGCAATGGCATTGGCAACCGCCCGGGTGGCATTGGGCTTTTGTATGTGCTCCGCTACCCCGGAATAAGTCTGCGAGTCTCCGGGCGCGATTGCCAGCAAGGCACGCCAGACCGCTACCTGAAAATTGCTGCCAGACACATGCAGAGGCATTGTTTCTGCGGGCGTCTCACCACGTAACAACCGGCAGATCGCGCTGGCGGTCATCTCGGTCTGTTGATGGTCTTCGACAATCACCGCGTTTGGCCATTGTGCCTGCAATCTCAAAATTTCTGCGTCTTTTCCGTCAGTCTCGGTAAACACTGCTTTGCAAATTCCACGAGGTGTTTGTGCAATCAGCAATTCACCAAACGGAGTCATATGCAGCCCATAATTAATCTGCAGATCAAGACCGCCTTTTTTAAATTCCCCGGGTGTCACCGCCTCCAGCGATACAAAGTGATCGTACAGTCTGGAACTGCTGCTGAGTCCGACTGATCCGGAAATATCCAATAAAGATCGTTGCGCGGACACCTGGCTCTTGGCCTTTTCCAGCGTGATGACTTGTAGAAACCGTTTTGGGCTAATGCCTGCCCATTGACAAAACAGGCGCTGAAAATGGAACGCACTCAGATGAACATGCGCTGCCACCTGCTCGAGGGTCGGCTGTTGCTCGACATGTTGGCTAAGAAAATCGATGGCCTTGGCAATGCGTTGGTAGTCATTCATCATGCGGGCAGTATGTAACGCGGGCTGCACGCTGTCGAACCGGATCTTGCGGTTTTTGGGGTAAGGGTAAGGGAATGATGATGACAATCACACTGGATGATGAGCAAAAAATCAAGGCTGTTACATATCTCAGTCGTCAAGACAAGAAACTGGCAGTACTGGTAGAAAGAGTCGGCGAGTGTCGACTCAGTGACAAGGGGCACCCTGACTTGTTTGGGACGCTGGTCGATGCCATCGTCAGCCAGCAGTTGTCCGTAAAAGCAGCTGCGACCATTTTTGGGCGCTTTTGTGGTTTGCTTGGCGCAGAGGATAAAAAACCGCAGCCTGCGCAGATGTCTGGAGTGACAGAGCAGCAATTGCGCTCGGTTGGGTTATCCCGAGCAAAATCGCTGGCGGTGCTGGATCTGGCTGACAAAATTGAACAGGGCATTGTGTTGCCGTTAACAGTACTTGAGGCGATGCCAGACGAAGATGTTATTCAGAACCTGATTCAGGTGCGTGGTATCGGGCGCTGGAGTAGTGGTTTTTATCTGGATCTGCAGGGCAGGTGAGTCAGGCTCCAGAGTGTGCGGCATTGAATGGATTGCCGGGGTTTGAACAGCCGTCCATTGACATCTGCATCATCGAACACCATGATCCGGTGAAATTTTATACAGTGGCAACCCTTCTCCTATGTGCTCAACTACTACAGAAACCTTGCAGTCCATGACTGATCGCGCCCAAACGCTCAAGCAACAGGGTGATCTGGCGGGAGCGTTGTCCGTTTACGAAACTGCAGTACAAGCCTGGCCTCAAAGCGCCGTCGCACAGCATAATCTGGCGTCAACGCTCGGTGATGTGGGCCGCTATGACGAATCTGCCAAAGCCGCCATGGCTGCTATCAAGCTCGGCATCCGTGCACCTGAAACGCGACTGGTTCTGGCCAGAGCACAGATGCATATCGGCCAACTGACCGCGGCGCAACTGGCATATCGAGAGGCAATCAGTCTGCGACCTGACATGCACACAGCGCTGTTTGAGCTGACACAACTGTTGTGGATGAGCAGTGCGGATCAGAACATAGCCTTGCAGCCCTTGGTCAACGCTGTGCGCGCTTATCCGATGTCGGCTGACTTGCATATGGCGCTGTCGCAGGCGCTGGAGTTCACCGGCGATAAACCCGGTGCGGTGCGGGTGATACTGGATCTGGCAACACGCAACGCGGCCGATGCCCGCATGATGGTGCGCGCCGCAGACCTGTTACTGGAAATAGGCAATCTGGAACATGGCCGCGAGCTGGCGATCCGGGCTTTTAATGCAGATCGTTCCTCATTCCCGGCGGTGATGACTTTGGCGCGCGCGGCGTTGGCCTGTGGTGAAGCAGATGGCGCCGCGGCGGCAGTCACTGATGCACTCAACCGTCGCCCCTTTGACCAACACGCGCTGGCGCTGCAGGCCATGGTTTGGCGCATGACTGATAATCCCGGATTCGATGCTCTTTACGACTACAAGTCCATGGTCAGATCCTATTTGATTGAGCCGCCGGCCGGGTGGAGCACGCGGGCGGAATACCTGGCGGATCTGGCTGCAGAGTTAAAACAGTCACATCACTTTCGCACCCATCCATTTGGTCATTCTGTGCGGCAAGGCAGCCAGTTGCCCAATATTTTTACCGTTGGCACACCCGCCATTCAGGGCTTTCTGCAAGCATTGCAGGCACCAGTCAACGCGCACATTGAACACCTGGGTACCGGTGCTGATCCATTGCGCAGACGCAACACCGGGGCGTGGCAGATACAAGGCATCTGGTCAGTGATGTTGCGCCCGGGCGGCTTTCACGTGGATCACGTGCATCAGGAAGGCTGGTTGTCGTCGGCGTTTTATGTCGAGCTGCCGGACGTGGTCACAAAACCTGACGCCAGGACGGGGAGTGCGCAGGGGAAAAATAAAACGGAGGGCGGTGACTCAGCCAGGCAGGGCTGGATACGCTTCGGACAGCCAGGCTCACCGGTGCAGCCCGTGCAGACTGCACAACACTTTGTGAAACCGGAACCCGGCATGTTGGTGCTGTTTCCATCGTACATGTGGCACGGTACGGTGCCATTTACCGGAAAGCAGTCCCGGTTGACGGTGGCAATGGATATTGTGCCTGTTTAAGGCGTCCCGTCGAGGTCGCTTTGTGTCATACAACCCGTTTACGTTGGGGGTAAGCTGCAACAATACGGTGGGCCACATCAGCAGCCCACCATGATGTCTGCGCTTACGCAGGGCGAATCATGTGTTCGCCAGCGTAACTCTCCAGTGGTGCAGCGGCTTCCACTGCATACTCCTGTTCAATCACCGTCGATACGTAGAAAAAGCCGGTAGAGACTTTTTCGCGGGTGATATCCAGCTCCATCCAGCCGCGTCCAAGGCCACGCATGTAACGCATTTCCGGGCTGGCGCTCATAAAAGCTTCAACCAGTTGTGCTTCAGGCAATGGCATGAAGTTCTCAAAACCCGGTGAACTCACACTGGGAGTACCAAACTCAACGGCAATTGCATCGCCTTCAGCGTCATGCAGGTCAAACGCCCAGGAACTATGAGTGTCGCCCGCCAGCACTACAACGTTGTTGCCGTGCTCCCGGAACATGTCCAGAACCCGTTCACGATTGGCAGGATAACCATCCCACGCATCAAAGTTCAGCGGCAGGCCTAACTGGGCGCGTTCACGCAACATGCCGTATCGACTGCCCGCCACGGCATCGCGCACCTCGGGGGCAAATTCTTCATTGGCAACCTGCGGTATGTTCTTGCGGCCCATGATCACCTGCTGTCCGATGATCTGCCAGGGAATGCCCGCCTCAGCAGAGTTTCTGAGCTGTGCCGCCAGCCAGCTTTCCTGTTGAGCGCCGATGAGGGAGCGCGAATCGTCTGCCAATTGGCTGCGTATCACATCGATGTTCATGTCGTGAGTCAGCTGCTCGTCGCGGCCCACCAGACGTGTGTCCATCATGATCAGCGACGCCAGATCACCAAGGTCAAAGCTGCGGTAGATAATGCCTTGCTCAATGTTGCTTTGCTCGCGAATCGGCATCCACTCATAAAAAGCCTGAATGGCAGTCAGACGACGTCCACCGAAGTCACCCTCACCCTGGTCGGCATTGTGGTTCTCTGCGCCATCCTTGAAAGTGTTGTTGGTGATTTCGTGGTCATCCCACACACAGATAAACGGATGGGCCTGATGCACTGCCTGCAGGTCAGCATCACTGCGGTACAGGCCATAACGCATACGGTAATCTTCGATAGACACAATTTCGTGTATTGGCTGCACGTGGCGGCCTTTTTCCAGCATCAGCGGGTTGGCATAACCACCGTCGGCATATTCATAAATATAGTCACCCAGGTGCACCACCGCATCGCAGTCGCGCGCAGCAATTTCACGGTACACATTGAAGTAGCCTTGCGGAAAGTTCGAGCACGACACCACGGCCAGTCGTGCCTGCTCCACGCCTGCCGCGGGCAGCGTGCGGGTGCGGCCGATCGGACTGCTCACCCCTTGGGCATTAAAGCGGTAAAAATAGCTTTGCCCTGGCTCAAGTCCGGTGGCATCTATTTTGAGGGTGAAATCGCGCTCAGGTCCGGTGCTCGCGAGGCCATTGGCCACGATATTGGAAAAGCGCTGATCACTGGCGACTTGCCATTCCAGCTCAATCGACTCGGGCTGGCCGCTGCCGGGCAGAACCCGCGTCCACAAAATGACACGGTCCTGTAACGGATCACCGCTGGCAACGCCGTGAGTAAAGTGGGCAGGTGCTGCCGCCAGCAGTGGCCGACCACGCACAGCCAAGCTCCCCAGCATGACGGCAGATACCGCCAGAAAACGTCGTCGGTTCAATTGAAGTAAATTGTGTGACATGGACACGTGCTCCCGCAGTAAGGTGTAGCGCAATATGCTGACACCTTACAACGACAAATTAGTGACAGCAATGAAGTCCGCATCACAGTGGATGATCGGTCAGAGACGATCAACAGAGACCAGTTTGTTGTTGTCATCGATGGTCAGCCGGAAGCTGCCCTGAATTCCATAGTGGCTTACAAAGCGTTGCAGAATGGCGGATGGGAACTGTACTTTCCGGCCATCGCGGGCGGTGCAGATCACCTGACGGACCGCTCCCTGGTAGTGACGCTGGTACTGTTCCGGTGAAATGTTGAGGTCAACAATGACAAATTTGGACATGAATTTTTAGTCTGGTTAAGGTTGTAGCAGGCGACTTGCCATGTAAATCACCACAGCGTAGCGCAGACCTTTGCCTGTCGCCACCAGCATCAGGAACATCACAAAACGCACGCGCAGAACTCCGGCAACCAGGGTCAACGGATCGCCGACGACGGGTAACCATGCCAGCAACAGGCTCCAGCTACCGTAGCGCCGAAAGTGCGTCTGTGCGGTTTCCAGTTGCAGTGGTGTCACCGGGAACCAGCGTTTATGCTGAAATTTTCCAATCTCCCACCCGATAGCCCAGTTCACACAGGATCCCAGCGTGTTGCCTATGGTGGCTGCCAGCCATAACAGCCAGGGTGTGTATCCCTGCTGAAACAGCGCTACCAGCAAGAGTTCAGACGAGGCGGGGAACAGGCTGGCTGCAATAAAGCCGCTGAATACCAAAGAGAGATAAATCACTGATACAGGGTCTCAAATACCAACATGGTCAAGATCTGTCCGCTTTGCGACAGTAACCCGGCTGGCGAAACTGGCGGAGATTGAGCACCGTTTTATCGATCAGGGTCTGCCGTGCTTCCGGGGTAATCCAGGCGTTGTGGGGCGTGACCATCAGATTCAGTGGCAGGGTCAGCGCATCCAGCAGGATATGTCCGTTGCGGGGAGGCTCCTGTGGTAAAACATCCACGCCGTAGCCACCTAGCGAACCGCCGGTTAATGCGTCCAGTGCAGCCTGATCGTCAACCAGTCCACCACGGGCACAATTGATCAGCAGACACCCGGGTTTTAACTGTTGCAGTAACGTGTGGTTGATCAAACCAAGCGTGTGTTCGTTCAGTGGGCAATGCAGGCTGAGCACATCGGCTTCAGGCGCCAGGTCTGCCAGCGCGGCGCGGGAATCGCTGGCTTCATAACCCGGACGGGCGCAAAAACTGACGCGCATGCCAAATGCCGCTGCCAGTTGAGCGACCCGTGTGCCGAGTTCGCCGCTGCCGACAATCACCAGATGTTTGCCTTCCAGTTGCAGGGTTGTGTGGTGCTGCAGACAAAAGTTGGTACTTTGTTGCCACAGACCTTTGCGCACATCGTTTTGGTATAAGGGCAATCGATTGGCCAGTGCCAGCATCAGCATCATTGTGTGCTGTGCAACACTGGCGGTGCCGTAGGCACTGACATTGCGCACGGCTATGCCCAGCGTTTGCGCTGCCTCCAGATCCACATTGTTCATGCCAGTGGCGGTCACACAAATCAGTTTTAACAGCGGTAAGGCCTGCAGTGTTGCCGCATCCAGCCGAACCTTGTTGCTGATGGCGATGTCAGCGCCGTCTAAACGCCCGACACAGTCTGCCGTGTTTGAGTACTCATACAGAACCAGTTCATCAACACAGGTGCGCAGGCCGGAAAAATCGATGCCCGCGCCCATGCTGGCGGTATCCAGAAACACGGCTTTCATAAGGAGCGTGGGGCCGGCAGATTCCAGGCTGCTTCGAGTACCTTGGTGTTCAGATTCTGTTTAGCCTGCTCCAGATACTGATGCAGACGCGCCATCACATCGGGATTTTCGCGTGCGTAGCTGTAGGTTTCCGAGGGGTCCAGCGCCAGGTCAAACAGTAAACCTTCAGTGCCAAACTGCGAACCCGGATGATCAAAACGTGTCATGGCGCTCAGGTAATTGGACTCCAGCACCAGTTTCCAGGAGCCACTGCGCACGCCAGCAATGCGGTCATTCTGAAACAGGAACAGCGCTTCGTGTGGAGACGCTGCTCCCTCACTCAGCACTGGCATGATGTTTTTACCATCGATTACTCGATCAGTTGGCAATTCAGCACCGGCCAG